>NZ_JACOOB010000006.1:0-277463 GCF_014287315.1 Bacteroides sp. NSJ-39
TATCAGGATAAAGATGAAATAATCAATAGAGTCACCAGGCATGTGTCGGAAAACACCGGACATGGAAGGATTGAGACAAGAACATGCACTGTAGTCAGTTATGGATCTATTATGGAGAATCCGAAAAGACTAAAAGCCGGATGGGATGAAAAATATTTATCACAACTTTTACAGGAAAATAATTTTTAATGCGTCTGCCCTGCAGAGTGCTACGATCTGTTCACTCTGGTGCAACGACGCAGATAGTAGCAGGAAGGAATGGCTATGAGTAAGGGAAAAACAATAAGATATAAGGTGAATGATACACAGGAAAGCTGTAAACAATAGGAAGTTGATTGATAATAGAAATGGGGCAGAACTCACTTTTTACCAAAACCACCCTCACTACAACTATCTGTAGCGAGGGTGGTTTTTAGTTTATAAAAGTTTTGACGCACTCCCACCTATTTTCAGACTTATCAAATCCGTTCAATATTTAGATAGAATATAGACCCTAAAGTAACTATTATTTGATCTTCAGTGCAAAACCACCTCCGGGTGCCAAATGAATTTTCAACTTACTGTCATTTTTTATCCGGAAAGATTCGCATTTATAATCACGTCCAACCCGGTGGGCATTCATTCCATCCTTAAATAATGTAACATCGTATGTTTTGTCGCCCAAGAAGGAACAATCCACTTCGACGTCACGTGCCGTCCAATTGGTGATTCCACCTACATACCAGACATTTCCACTCCGGCGTGCTGTTACGATATACTCTCCCATCTTACCATCAAGCACGATACTTTCATCCCACACTGTCGGAACATCAGCAATAAATTCTGTTGATTCCGGTTCGCGCATATAGTTGCTCGGCGTATCACACAACATATTGAAAGGAGATTCAAATACAACATACAGAGCAAGTTGACGGCAACGAGTTCCCTGACTCATCGGTTCTGAATTGCAAGGATAATAGTTACCTTTCGAAGCATTGCGCATCGCCCCTTGAGTGTAGTCCATCGGACCGGATACTTGACGAGTGAAAGGAATCATCACGTCATACTTCACCTGGTCCACCGAAGCCGGGCTCCATTTCATCTGTTCCAGACCATTGACACCTTCAAAGTTCAATACATTCGGGTAAGTACGATTCAAACCGGCCGGTTTGTGCGTTCCGTGCAAGTCGAGGATCAGTTTGTATTTAGCACACATTTCGGCAGCCCGATAATTGAACGCAGTCATAAGCTGATCGTCACGATCCATAAAATCGACCTTAAAACCTTTTACTCCCATGTCGGCATAATGACGGCAAACGTTCTCCATATCACGCTCGAAAGCATAATAACCGGCCCAAAGAATGATGCCTACATTTTTGGAGGCTGCATAATCTACCAATTCTTTCAGATTAATCTCTTTCACCACTTGCATCAAATCCGCTTGCAGATTTACCGCCCAGCCTTCATCAAGTATCACATATTCAATACCGTTTGCAGAAGCAAAATCAATGTAGGCTTTATAAGTCGGATTATTTACTCCGGTCACAAAATCAACGCCATCCAAGTTCCAGTTATTCCACCAATCCCATGCCACTTTACCGGGTTTGATCCATGAAATATCCGTCAGACGGGAAGGAGCAGCCAACAAATAGCTCAAGTTGCTTGCTGCCAAATCCTTATCGGAAGTGGTAACAATGCTCATGCGCCACGGGAAATTCCGGGGTTTATCTACTTTGGCAATGTAAGCTTCATGTTCTTTCACCAACATTTGAAGTTGATTGTGTCCGCCCTGCACCATCTTCTTGGGGTATGGAGCGAAACGTCCCGTCAACCGATTTTCTCCTTCAATAGCAGACAAATAGAGGCCGGGATAATTCTCCAAATCGGATTCTGTGATACAAACCTTAACGCCTTCACCGGCATCCACGACTAATGGCAAAAACATCAAACGTTTTTTATTCAGCTTCGATAATGGATCGGTAGTATAAGTATTTTCGAATGAATTGAAATATTGAGAGTTATAATCACCGTCCTTTCCTGTTTTTACATAAGGTACAGAAGCTACCATATCGGATGGAAAATGATAATCTACTGTTTCATCTACCACGTTGAAAGGTTTCTTCGCACGGCTGACAAAGCGATAAGCAATACCATCATTGTACGCACGGAACTCTACATTCCAGTCTTTTTTAAACCGAAGAGTCAGTTCATTATAGTGGTCTCTTAATTCACTGGCACGATAGAAAGGAGAAGGAATCATCTGATCTACTTTTTTCCCGGAAGTGCCAGACAACTTTGCTTTCTCTCCCCAGACTTCTCCGTTATCCAATGTCATCGAAATCGGAGAAGGAGCAAGGATCTGCCGTCCGTAACAGCAGATGTCATAAGTCAGCTTGTCACTTACAGTAATCGTTGTTTGAATCTTTCCATCCGGAGAGTTCAAAGTAAATTGTTTTTGCGCCTGTACCGTAAGCGTACATGCGACAACACACAAGAATAATAAAATCTTCAGTTTTTTCATGGTTTTAATTATAGTAGTTATCAAATTATAAGAAGAATGATGCAAAAATAAAATAAACAAATTATTTAATTAAAACTTGAATAACTCGTTTTAAAAGAGATGTATTTTGCAAGCTTTGCATTATCTCTTTTGATTACTTCATCTTATAAACCAGCGTTCCTCCTTTTACAATATCTTCATGCGAAATCGTTTTCTTTGTATATGGTTCGCCATTCAATGTAATACTATCTACATATTTATGTTCTTTCGACAAATTCTCCGCAATAATCGTGAAAGTCTTTCCATCGGCCAGATGCAAGGTCATCTTCGACAACTGTGGGGCACCGAATACATATTCCGCACTTACCGGATCTACCGGATAGAATCCCATCGCACTAAGCATATACCAGGCAGACATCTGTCCGCAATCATCGTTTCCACAAAGTCCATCAGGTTTATTCTTGTATTGAGTATCGAATATTTCACGAACCAGTTCTTGTGTACGTTCCGGACGACCTGCCAGTGCATATAAATAAGTTACATGATGACTAGGCTCATTACCATGAGCATACTGACCGATCAGTCCGGTTACATCTGACAGACTTTCGCCCTCCAACTTAACGGTAAACAAAGAATCTAACTTATTCAGGAAAGGCACTTCACCACCAAACAAACTGATCAGTCCCGGTACATCATGTTGTACATGCCAAGTATATTGCCATGCATTTCCTTCTGTATAATCTCCACCGATACTTTCAGAATGTCCTAACGCACTTGGATTAAATGGAGCCTTCCAGGTTCCGTCAGCCTTACGCGGACGCATGAACTTCGTCTGCGGATCGAACAGATTTTTATAATAATCAGCACGCTTTGCAAAATATGCCGCATCTTCCTCTTTACCCAGACGATGTGCCATATCGGCAGCTGCATAATCATCATATACCGACTCTAAAGTAGAAGATACAGATTCAGCTTTTATCAGATCTGTCGGGAAATAGCCATATTTTGTATAAACTTCCCAATTGGATTTCAACGGATGAGACACCGTCTGCGTCTTCTTTATTATATTGAAAGCACGTTCAGCATCAAAGCCACGGAATCCTTTACGATAAGCTTCGGCAATGACTGATACACCGTGATTACCAATCATACAGAAATTCTCTTTACCCCATAATCCCCAAATAGGCAAGAAACCCTGCACTTCACCTTGTTCGATCAACGAATTGACAAAACCATCCACACGTTCGGGGATCACTAATGTATAGAATGGATGGGCAGCACGATAGGTATCCCACAAAGAGAAGGTAGAATAGAAAACACCCGTTCCCGCTTTTACTATTGAATCGGCAGCGTTGCGATACATACCGTCTACATCCGAAATCTGGTTAGGCTGAATCAATGCATGATAGAAACAGGTGTAGAAATTTGTCTTTTCATCATCCGTACCGTCTATGTCAATACGACTCAAATAATTATTCCATTCATCATGAGCGGCAGTTTTCACTCCCTCAAAATCCCAAGCGGGAATTTCCGCCTCCAAATTTTTTCTGGCACCTTCTATACCGGTAGTGGAAAGGGCTACTTTCATCATCAACTCATCTCCCGGTTGCATATCGAAAGTCGCAATGATGCGTTTTCCTTTTTCAGTCTTGCCCATCGGCAGGTAAAGCGAATCGACTACCGGACGATTAAATTTCATGATAAAGAAATAATCCTGATCCACCCATACTGTGTTATTGACGTGCCCGGTCAGTGTCTGCGCATCTTCCCAGTTTACTTCACAACTGTTGACCTGTGAATGATATTGTTCTTCTCTCCATGCAGGACCATGCTGCAAGTCTATCAGAACAGAAGCGGAATCGGCTTTATGATAAGTATAACGGTGAAGGGCTGCATGGATAGAAGCGGTCAGTTCCGCTTTCACTTGAGGATCGGAAAGTTCAACTGTATAATAACCCGGAGTAGCAGCTTCCTTATCTTTAGAGAAGCGGCTACGATAAGCATTCCATGCACGAGTACGTGTACCCGTTACCGGCATGACGAGAATGTCTCCCAAGTCCATACATCCGGTTCCATTCAGATGTGTCTGTGTAAATCCCCATGCCAGAGAATCTTCATAAACATATTCCGAACAGTACCGCCAACCGACTGCTCCCGTCACGGGGCTAGTCTGTATCATTCCGAAAGGGCAACAGGCTCCGGGAAAGGTATGCCCATTATCGGCAGCACCAATAAAAGTATTAACGTACTGAGTATAATCCTTGATTTCCTGCTTTTCCGTTGGAGTGCAAGAATACAAAAACAAGCTAATTAAAGCCATAGCCATAAAGGGGGATTTTCTTTTCATGGTAAATATGATATTAAAGTTGATACCGCATTAAAAGTTACGTTGCAAAAATAAAGAATTCTTTCTATTTAGGAAGGTCGACCACAGACAAATATACTTAAATCTCAAACGATAAAAACCCGATTTATACAGATTCATTGTGATAAAACAAAAATTCGCACGACTTATTGAATAAATATCAACTCAATTATTTATCTTTGTTAGCTTAATAACTAGCTGATAAAAAATTATTAGTATAATGAAAGATTTCTTGAAATTTACACTTGCCACAGTGACAGGTATCATTTTGTCAAGTATTGTATTATTTATAATCGGCATGGTAACGCTGTTTGGTATCATGGCTGCTTCGGATACGGAAACGATAGTCAAAAAGAACTCCGTTATGATACTCGACCTGAACGGAACGTTGGTGGAACGCACGCAAGAAGATCCACTAGGTATTTTATCACAGTTGTTCAACGACGATTCCAACACGTATGGACTGGACGACATTCTTTCGTCTATCAAGAAAGCTAAAGAAAATAAGGATATCAAAGGGATTTATCTGCAGGCAAATTCGTTGGGGACATCATACGCTTCTCTACAAGAGATTCGCAATGCGCTGCTCGACTTCAAGGAAAGTGGCAAATTTGTCATCGCTTATGCCGACTCTTACACTCAAGGGCTTTATTATCTTTCCAGTGCAGCCGACAAGGTTCTGCTAAATCCTAAAGGAATGATTGAATGGCGGGGGATTGCCTCCACCCCTTTGTTCTACAAAGACTTATTGCAGAAAATTGGAGTAGAAATGCAAGTATTCAAGGTAGGGACATACAAATCCGCCGTAGAGCCGTTCACCGCTACAGAGATGAGTCCGGCTAACCGTGAACAGGTCACGGCATTTATCAGTTCTATCTGGAGCCAGGTTACCAA
This sequence comes from Bacteroides sp. NSJ-39, assembly GCF_014287315.1. Lineage (NCBI taxonomy): Bacteria > Pseudomonadati > Bacteroidota > Bacteroidia > Bacteroidales > Bacteroidaceae > Bacteroides > Bacteroides sp. NSJ-39. Next base: position 5,739 of record NZ_JACOOB010000006.1, read on the forward strand.
AGGCGTTTCCGCTTCCCGAAATATTCCCGTAGATTCATTAAAAGCCTATGCCGACCGTATGTTAATGTTCTATCCGGCGGAAGAGAGCGTCAGATGTGGATTGGCCGATACGTTGGTTTATCGCAATGATGTACGCGATTACCTTAAAAGATTGGTAGATATAGACGAAGACGACAATCTTTCTTTGTTAGGATTGGGTGACATGATAAACGTAAGGAAAAATGTGCCGAAAGATAAAAGCGGGAATATTATAGCAGTTTATTATGCCAGTGGTGAAATTACAGATTATCCGGGCTCTACAACTTCAGAAGAGGGTATTGTCGGCTCCAAAGTCATTCGCGACCTTCGCAAGCTGAAAGATAATGATGATGTGAAAGCCGTTGTTCTCCGCGTCAATTCACCGGGTGGCAGTGCTTTTGCTTCCGAGCAAATCTGGTATGCGGTGAAAGAACTGAAAACAAAGAAACCGGTAATTGTTTCTATGAGTGACTATGCCGCATCAGGAGGCTATTACATTTCTTGTGGTGCCGACACAATCGTAGCAGAGCCAACAACGCTGACCGGTTCCATCGGAATCTTCGGTATGGTTCCCAATGTAAAAGAATTGACCGATAAAATCGGTTTAAGCTATGATGTAGTAAAAACGAATAAATATGCGGATTTCGGCAATATCATGCGTCCGTTCAGTGAAGGTGAAAAAGCATTGCTCCAAATGATGGTAGCCGAAGGATACGACACTTTCATAACCCGATGTGCCGAAGGACGCCATACAACCAAAGAGGCAATAGAAAAGATCGCCGAAGGTCGTGTATGGACAGGTGAGGCCGCCAAAGAACTGGGATTAGTAGATGAATTGGGGGGAATCGATAAAGCATTGGATATTGCTGTTGCCAAAGCCAGAGTCGGAGGATACACCATTGTGTCTTATCCGGAGAAAAAAGACGTATTGTCTTCTCTGCTTGATACGAAGCCGACTAATTACGTAGAATCACAATTACTGAAAAGTAAGTTAGGCGAATATTACCGGCAATTCGGTCTGCTAACGAACCTGAAAGAACAATCTATGATTCAGGCACGTGTTCCGTTTGAACTGAATATTAAATAAAACGCAAACATGGACGATCACTTTATCAAGATACACAAATGGCTTTATCCTGCCTCCTGGCTCTATGGAATGGCGGTAAGGGTGAGAAACAAGCTTTTTGACTGGAATTTTTTCCAATCAAAGAATTTCGATATACCTGTCATCAGTGTAGGTAATCTAGCCGTAGGAGGAACAGGAAAAACTCCCCACACCGAATATCTGATAAAGCTTCTTTGTAATCAATATAATGTAGCTGTATTGAGTCGGGGATATAAACGGCACACGAAAGGTTATGTGCTTGCCATTCCGGAAAGTACAGCAGAAAGTATCGGTGATGAGCCTTACCAGATACATCAGAAGTTTCCATCTGTCACAGTAGCGGTCGATGAAAAACGTTGTCATGGCATAGAGGAGTTGCTTGCATTGGAAAAGCCTTCAATAGATATCATTCTGCTGGATGACGCTTTCCAGCACCGTTATGTCAAGCCGGGACTGAGCATTCTATTAACAGATTATCATCGCTTATTTTGTGATGACACATTACTTCCCGCAGGTAGGTTACGTGAGCCTGTCGGCGGCAAAAACCGTGCACAAATCGTCATTGTGACCAAATGTCCGCAGGATATCAAGCCCATTGATTACAATATTATCGCAAAACGTCTGAACCTTTATCCCTACCAGCAGTTATTCTTTTCTTCGTTCCTATATGCTAATTTGCAACCGGTATTTCCAGCCCAGCCATCGGATGCAGAGATGGCTTCGGTGAACAAAGAGATTCCATTATCCGCATTAACGGATACGAATGTATTACTGATGACCGGTATCGCTTCACCTGTCTCTATCCTCGAAAAGCTGAAAGACAGTGCAAAGCAGATAGATTTATTGGAGTTCAATGATCATCACGATTTCAGTAGCCGGGATATGCAGCGTATCAAAGAACGGTTCAATGAGCTGAAAGGGGAACATCGGTTAATTATCACTACCGAGAAGGATGTAACACGCCTGATTAATCATCCGGCTTTGGACGAAGCTTTAAAACCATATATCTATGCCTTGCCTATTGAAATAGAGATTTTACAGAATCAACAAGATAAATTTAACCAACATATTATCGATTATGTTAGAGAAAATACAAGAAACCGCAGCTTATCTGAAAGGTAAGATGCATACCAGTCCCGAAACCGCCATCATACTTGGCACCGGGCTTGGCAGTCTGGCCAATGAAATTACCGAGAAGTATGAAATCAGTTATTCGGATATCCCGAACTTTCCGGTATCTACGGTCGAAGGGCACAGCGGCAAACTGATCTTCGGCAAACTTGGCAATAAAGATATTATAGCCATGCAAGGTCGTTTCCACTATTATGAAGGTTATTCTATGAAGGAAGTAACTTTCCCTGTACGTGTAATGCGTGAATTGGGTATCAAAACCTTGTTTGTATCTAATGCGAGTGGTGGTACCAATGCAGATTTCGAAATCGGTGACTTGATGATTATTACTGACCATATCAATTATTTCCCCGAACATCCGCTTCGCGGAAAGAATATCCCTTATGGTCCCCGTTTCCCGGATATGAGTGAAGCATACAGCAAAGAGCTGATTCATAAAGCGGACGAGATTGCCAAAGAAAAAGGAATCAAAGTTCAGCATGGAGTGTATATCGGTACACAAGGTCCCACTTTTGAGACTCCTGCCGAATATAAGCTATTCCACATTCTCGGTGCTGACGCTGTAGGCATGTCCACCGTTCCGGAAGTGATTGTAGCCAATCATTGTGGTATCAAAGTATTCGGTATTTCTGTCATTACCGATTTGGGAGTAGAAGGAAAAATCGTTGAAGTAACGCATGAAGAAGTTCAGAAAGCTGCCGATGCCGCTCAACCGAAAATGACTACAATCATGCGTGAACTTATTAACCGTGCCTAAACAACTATCCCGAATTATATGAGAACTGAAATAGCATCTCTCGGTGAGTTCGGCCTGATAGACCGTCTCACCGGAGGAATCGAACTGAAAAATGAATCCAGCAAATATGGAGTGGGCGACGACGCTGCCGTTCTCTCTTACTCTTCCGAAAAGCAGATGTTGATAACCACAGACCTGCTTCTGGAAGGCGTACATTTTGACTTGACATACGTCCCTTTGAAACATTTAGGATATAAGGCTGCCATAGTCAATTTTTCCGATATTTATGCCATGAATGGCACTCCCCGACAGATAACAGTATCACTCGGTCTCTCTAAGCGTTTCAGCGTAGAAGATATGGATGAGCTTTATTCGGGTATCCGACTTGCGTGTCAGCAATACAATGTCGACATTGTCGGAGGGGATACGACTTCTTCCCTCACCGGACTTACCATCAGCATAACCTGTATTGGTGATGCAGACAAAGATAAAGTTGTATACCGCAACGGGGCTAAAGAAACAGATTTGATTTGTGTCAGCGGAGATTTGGGAGCCGCCTACATGGGATTACAACTATTGGAACGGGAAAAAAATGTTTTGAAAGGTGAAAAGGACATACAACCTGATTTCTCCGGCAAAGAATATTTATTGGAGCGTCAGTTAAAACCGGAAGCCCGCAAAGACATCATTGAGAAACTTGCTTCTGCAAATATTGTCCCGACCTCCATGATGGACATCTCTGACGGTCTATCTTCGGAGCTTATGCATATATGCAAACAAAGTAATGTCGGCTGCCGTGTTTACGAAGAACACATCCCTATCGATTATCAAACAGCTGTGATGGCTGAAGAATTCAATATGAATCTGACTACATGTGCTATGAATGGAGGTGAAGATTATGAACTTCTCTTCACCGTACCTATCGCCGACCACGAGAAGGTTTCACAAATGGAAGGTGTCCGTCTCATAGGTCACATCACCAAACCGGAACTAGGTTGTGCATTGATTACCCGCGATGGACAAGAATTTGAATTAAAAGCACAAGGATGGAATCCATTAAAGGAGGAGAAATAAGAAACCTCTGTATATAACAAAATTATTTTCATTCCATATAACACTGATAATAAGGCCACTAACTTTTTATCAGTGTTTTTTATTTCCAGAAGATTTGTGTATTCCAAAAGTTTCACTACCTTTGCAACCGCAAAAGAGAAATAACTGAATCAAGTTAACTATCTTGGTGTCATAGCTCAGTTGGTAGAGCAAAGGACTGAAAATCCTTGTGTCCCCGGTTCGATTCCTGGTGACACCACCAAAGAAAGTACATAAATGCTTTTCACACATGAAAACCCTTGAATTAGAGATAGTTCAAGGGTTCTTTTTTTTACCCTCACTACGCATTCCGCTACATATTTGTGAAGTTGGACTTTGCCAATTCAGTGGCTTTTTTTAAGGCTTTTGAAAAAGCCATAAATATGCACCATACTTCATTGTTTTTCAGCTGTTTGACAATTTCAATCTCCGGTGTGAAAAAGTAATTTTGCACACATGACCGGATGAAGTCGAAAAAGTGAAAGAAATTTAAAAATTCGGTATTTCCCATCGGGATAAAAAAAAGGAATCGAACCCGGGATACAAAAGGCAATTCGAACCTGAGAAAAATGGGATTTTTATGGCTTTTCCACAAGTCCCTCAAAAAAGCCACCGAATTTAACATTTCGCTCCACGTCCTCATGCCATCCGGTTTTGACGAAACAATTGAATGTAACACCTCAAAAAACAAAAGTGATGAAACAAGGAACAATGAACATTCTGTTTTTCGTGCTTAAAACGAAATTGTTGAAAAACGGTGAGGCACCGGTATTGATGCGGATAACCATCAATGGAGACTATGACGATGTACGTATCCAAAGAAGCGTACCCCTGAACTTATGGAACGCCGCCAAAGGATGCAGTAAAGGCAGGGACAGGGCATCAGTGGCACTGAACGCCTATATTGCCGAACTGCACGCACGCGCCTTGGAAAAACACAAGGAACTGGTATTGGAACAGGCCTTGATTACCCCAAAACTGATTCTTAAACGTGTTTTCGGGAAAGACACCGAAATGCGTACACTGCTCGGCACCATGAGGGAAGGCATCAAGGAAATGGAAACATTGGCGGGTATAGACTACTCTCCCGTCACGATCAACCGGTATAAGAACGTGGTGAAGAAATTACAGCTGCTCATCCCCTCTTATTACGGAAAGGAGGATGTCACTTTCCATGAGCTGACACCGGAGTTCATCCGTGCGTTTGACATCTACCTGAAAACGGAGGCGGGGTTGTGCCGGAACACCATAGTCCGTTATATGAAATGCTTCAAGAAATTTACCAATATGGCATTGGCAAAGGAATGGATACGCAAGAATCCCTTTTACGGCTACAAGATGGAGCAGGACGAGACCGATCCGGTATTCCTGACCTATGACGAGTTGCAGACCGTAATGAAAAAGAAATTCACCATTCCACGGCTTGAACTGGTCAGGGATGTCTTTGTCTTCGCGTGTTTCACCGGTCTGGCATTCTCCGATGTTGCCAGTCTGAACAAAGAGAATCTGGTACAGGACAATCTCGGAGACTGGTGGATAAGAAAAGGAAGGGTCAAATTGGAACACCGTAGGAAGGCCTCTTCCATCAGCAATATTCCATTGCTGCCCGTACCCCTGGCCATATTGGAGAAATACAAGGAACATCCGACCTGCATTAAGAAAGGATGCTGTTTGCCCGTCATGTGTAATCAGAAGATGAACAGCTACCTCAAGGAAATAGCCGATTTCTGCGGCATTAAGAAGAATCTGACCACGCATGTAGCCCGTCACACTTTCGGGACTACGGTCACGCTTGCCAACAATGTGCCTCTTCAAGATGTTTCCGTCATGCTCGGCCATGCCTCCACACGTATGACACAGCATTATGCACGGGTCATGAACAGCAGCCTGAAAGAAGCAATGAACAACGTGAAGGAGCGTCTTGCACAATAAGTATACAAATTCAGTCATTAAGCCGTCCCCCTAGGGATGGCTTTTTTTGTAATCTATAATTCACAATATCCTGCCGTTCTTTCAATTTCTTACCTGCAAATATAGCCATTTGTCGGGTTGATTGCGCAAGGCGGCCCCTTTCAGGGGCTGGTTGGCTAAAAGAAAATCATCCTCGCTTCGCTGCGGTATTTTCTTTTGCCAAGCCTTGCTCAATCCCCGACAAAGGACAGCCCGGCAAGTAAGAAAACGAAAATCCGGCTCCATGGAGCCGATCATGTCAAACTTTAAAAAATAAAGGTATGAACAGAAAGACGACAAGCAAAGGACAGCAGGAAGCCAATCCGGAAATGACGATGTTGGTTTATCGGGAAATGAGCTATCCTGCCCGGGAAGTGCAAGGCAAAGATGGGAACTATCTGGTTTCCGTAGAAAGACTGGAACAGGAACTGCTGGATGGCATCAGAAGCCTTGATCCGGCAGCATTCGATTTGGACGAAGAAATCGCTTACTATTGTTCGGACGAAGAGATCCGCCTGTTGACGGACGATGAACTGGAAGAAATGATTTACGGCTGACATTTAAAAAAGTAATGATTATGAATGAAACAACAGCAAAGGTCTGCGAAGAGCAAGTAGCAGACCTTACCATAGAGAATGCACACAGGGTCACGATGATCCGGAAAAAAGGTACGGACTATCCCCCCGTACCGTTCCATTTCAGAAAGGAGCATCATGAAACGGGCAACTATGTACACCTGTACGGAAATCCGGAAGATCGCAATGAATTGCATTCCAGGGATTTCAAAGACTGGCAAGCCGTAGCATTCAAACATCCGGGCTATCTGGATGATATGTGGAAACAGGCTTGCGACGCATACGCCTGGAGTTCCTTCAATCCGGAGATTCGCGGCGAGACGGACATCATGATTTACGGAGAGGAGCTGCACAACGACCTGCAACTCATGCCGGAAGAGGAAGGGGATACATACATCGCCGCCTACCGGCAGAAGTTGTCCGCCCAGCTCTCGGTCCTCTCCCACTGTGCCAACCCGATGGTGACGGGACGGAGCGGATTTGATTACTACAGGCAGGAAAAAACGAACAGAAGCTATCAGAACTGTTACGAAGAATTCCGCAATTGGCGGAAAAAAGTTCTTGAAACCATCAGACGGAAAAAGGAAGCCGCACGACCGGAGGAAGAGAAACAGGAAAAGGCATGGCAGACGCTCAAACGCGACATCAAGAGCAGTGCCGACACCATCCATGGGATTGATACCGGACAATGCCGGGGCTATAGCCGTGCCCTGTTTGTCAGCAGCATCCTGAACAAGGTATCCACCCTGGCCAATCACGGGGAAGTGGAAATCGTCCGTAGGGCCGTGGACTTCATTTCCGAATATAACGCAAGGGTGAAGAAACCCGTCATCACACCGAGAAACAAATTCTTCCAATTGCCGGAACTGGCGGAACGGATGCGCGAAAAGCTGAAAGCGATGCAAAGCCGGGAAAACAAGGAAGTGCCGTTCGAGGGCGGAACACTTGTATGGAACTATGGGGAAGACCGCCTTCAGATCCTGTTTGACAGGATTCCCGAAGACAGCAGACGAAAGGAACTGAAATCCTCCGGATTCCGCTGGTCACCCAAAAACAAGGCATGGCAACGGCAGCTTACCTCCAATGCTCTCGGTGCCGCAAAAAGATTGTTGGACCTTCAAAACATCTGAGCCATGAAAAACGACAATTTGAGATTCATCATTGATTCACGTTGCTTTGACGGCAGTTGCCTGACCGTCATGTCTGATGGGATACATAGTGATTATGGTCACGAAACACTGGAAGAATTGAGGGAAAGGGAAAATAACCCCAGCCTCATTGCCGTGCCCGGGAATGCCATCTGCAAAAAAATGCAGATCCACCTGCAGTCTCTCTGCGCCCCGTTCTGTGAAATTACGGAAGAGGACTATTTTGACTATATGGACACCCAGCCACCCATCCGGCACACCCGGAATTTCTTTTTCATGAGCGAGCCGTATCATGCCGGCATTCACCGGTTCTGCTTCCGGATAGACGGACGGTATTTTACGGGGCTGCGTTCCGTAAACACACCAAGAAAGGATTTGGAACAGCAAATGGACAGACATTACCGGAAGGTCACATTCAAAGGCGGCATCCTCAAAGAAAAACCAATGGGAATATTTGACCATACACGGCATAGTTTCACAGTTATAGTCCCATATCTGTTCCTTGACAAAAATGGAGAGAAGAAATTCATCTGCAACCTGGTGAAAGGTACGGACGAATCCTCCGGCAAGGATGCAAGACAGGAAACAACCAGGGTTCTCCAAAGCTTGCGCCGCCATCATTTCCTCTACTTCTCCGGCTATGAGGGAAACGACGATATGGGCAGATTCCTGGAAAGAGTGGTGCAAAACAGACATACCCTGTCAGCAAACGGGGATTTTCTGCAATATCCCACCAACCGAGAGTCTGTGTCTTTCGCCGGAACGGTCAAAGAAACAGGGGAAAAGTTCTTTTACCGCATCTACGACCTGGAACTGTTCCATTACCTGCTGTACAAGCTGCGGAGCATCAGAATGGAAAAGAAGGAAGTGCAGGCTTGAATCAGTATGCAGGATGGGTTCCCGGCAGGGTTTCCATCCTGCACATGTATCAGAAATCCAACAAAAAACGCAATATGAACCATACAGACTTTTACGCCCGGATAAGGGCTATCAAAGAAATGGAATACAGGGAATTGTATGCAGCCATAGAACTGCATGGAGCTTCCTATGAATGGAACAGCAATGATGGGGAATGCCCCGTCATTGCTGTCAATACAGGCAGCGTACAACCGGCTCCGGCTGATGTGCTGATTTGCAGGGTTACCATCGAGAACGGCAACTTGCGCCTCTATGGTGTAGAGAATGAATACGGGAATGAGGTAAACTTCCAGCCGGATGAAGCCTTTGCCGGACATCTGTCATATATCATAGATTGTTTGCCGCCCGTCAACGGAGTGGATGATGTGACAACATTAAAGACAGAGGAGGAAGCGGTATGAAGAAGGAAAAACAATCCTGGACGGACTATGTTCCTCATTCGGTCAGCCTCTATTACGTGGACTACCGGGAGAATTTGGACAGCCATGATGATTTGCAGGAGCAGTGCATCCGTCGGAACAGTCTCGGTCCGTTGGAAGAACCAATCCTGGAGTGGTATGCCGATCAGGAACATGACAACCTGCAAGGGTATCTCTCGGAGATACGGAATGAGATGGAAGCGGACGGGAAATCCGCCGAATATATCCGACATGAGGAGAAGATAAAAGACCTGCTTTACGAACGGAACAATACCGATCCGGCAGAAGAACTGATAGACAATTCCGCTGTAACCAATATGTTCTACTCCCTTGGAGTCGAAATCGAGGGCTATGTGTACGGAGGCTGTGGGCGCGGAGAATCCGAAACGGTCTCTCTTCGTAAAATCAGACGAGCGCTTCAACTGAAGGAAGGGCTGTTTACCGATGAACTCCATGAACTTCTGGTCAATGCTCCGTACGGTGGCGAACTCCGCATCTATTTCAATGCCATATTCTCCAGACTGATTACGGGAGGTACTTCACATGATTTCAAGCGCATCCGATTCTATGGAGGTGTCATTGTTGCTATTGTAGACAGCCGGAATGGTGCGGGGTATCATGTAAGTCTTCAGACTGACATCACCCTTCCGTTCTACAGAGACAATCTTTTTGTGGATTCTCAGGTACATTATTCCTATGCGAATGAAATTTGCGGGTTGTTGAACAGCTGGTGTGATTCCACCCGTTGGGAAACCGGAATGATGCCTCTGGAAGTCACTTTGCAGAAGAGTCACATAAATGAATATCAGAAGCAGGAAGCTCTTTATGAAAAAAGGTTTCGGGAAGGCGGATGTACTTTTGGAGACATGAACCATAAACGTCACAGAGATACCTATTATATAAACAGCTTCCCATGCGGTACCAAATGTCCGCATTGCGGCACGTTTTGGATTGACTGAAAACAGACGAGTCTTTTACACATCTTGAAAATGAATAAAACTATGGATAATCAAAGAACAAAGATGCTGGGTGAGAACCTGACGCACTACAGAAATCTTCAGGAGAACGGCTCTGTAAACCTGATCGAATTTCACACAACCGACAACCGGAAATTCGGCATCGGAAATCCGGATGCCATCAAGCTGTTGCTCTCGGCAGCCGTTACCGAACTGGAACGCCAGCTCCATATAGCGCAGTCCGGAGGTTTACCGGAACGGTTGGAACAAAGCCGGGAGTATAAGGCGGCAAAGGCACTGGAACAGGCACTGAATGATACGGGATTCAGTCCCGAACGTTTTGCAGAGACACTCCCGTTTTTCCATAAGACCTTGGAACAGACATTTTTCAAAACAATAAAGGCATGTATCATCGCCATGGCAAAACGTGAGTCGTGCCGGATTGACAGCCGAAATCAAGCGTCTTACGAAATGTGCCGGATGCTCGCGCCCATGCTGGAAGATACCGACTTACCCTTTATTTGACGACATGGAATTCAAGTATGACCGAAAAGCGGACTCCAGTGCTGAAAAGCCGGAGTTCGCTTTTTCATTGTTTAACAGATAAAACACCAAAGTTATGAAAATCCTGAATGAAGAACATTTCGAGAACGTAAAGCGCTATGCCGAATCCATTGGTGACACCTCACTTCAAAAGTGCTTGGAACGGTTGAAGAGTTGGGAAGGGAATCCTGACTATCCCAGTGAGATTTCACTCTACTATGACCATGCCCCATACTCGTTCGGCTTTACCCAGCATTATGCTGATGGAAGAATAGGTATCGTAGGAGGTCTGCTCTATCATGGAATACCTGACAGGTCGTTTGCCGTAACATTGCAGCCGTTCCACGGATGGCAGATACATACCTGAAAAACATGAAACTTGACAATGACCGAAAAGCAGACTTCAGAACAGAGAATCCGAGGTCTGCTTTTTCATTTCTTGCTGTAAAGATAGCCGTTTTCCGGGCTGATTGTGCAAGGCGGCCCCTTTCAGGGGCTGGGTTGGCTGAAAGAAAATCATCCTCGCTTCGCTGCGGTATTTTCTTTCGCCAAGCCTTGCCGCAATCCCCGGAAAACAGACTGGAAAGACATCAAGAAATAAAAATGCCTACCCATGTAGGCCGATGTTTTACTTAAAAAAGAACAGATATGGAAACACTGGATTATAACCAGCTGCTGCTTGTCTCCCTGTGGCAATACAACCACCACGGGGATGAAGGGCTGACTCCTGCACTTTTCGAGGAAACGTTCGGAAAGGTCTATGGAAGTCACTATTACGAAAAATGGACCGGCTACTTCAATCGGAATCTCTGGGACATGATTGCCTATTTCAGAAGCGAGAAGGAGAACGGACAGAAGTTCTGCGACATGGTTACCCGTCAGGTCAAATTGTATCAACAAAAACGATCTCAATATGAAGTACGGTAATTTTTATGACTTGGAAAGTCTGACTCTGCTCAACAGGCATGAAGGGTGTGCCTGCTCCATAAAGGAATGTGATGTGGAGAAGGTGAACCGGCTGATTTCAAGGATGCGGGAGGACAGGGAAAGAGTCGGTTTACCGACTGCAGGAGACGTTGTCACTTATATCACCCGTGGCGGTGACTATTATCCGCAGGCACACATTGAAAGGGGCGATGACCGGGAAGTTCATATCTGCCTTCTCCCACAGACACCTTTTTGCCATGAAAATGAAAAGTGTACCGGTTACAATACCGAAGGAGGCCCTTGGGTTACAACCGGTCCGGAATTGCTGATTCCCGATGGCATACGCAGCAAACAGTTCCGGATGTGGGGGCATACCGGAAGGCACAGGAACGGTGCCGTCCTCTTCCACACATTCGTCAGGGCATGGAAATACACGGAACCCGATCCTCTGTACGAAAAGTACACCACAAAAGAATGGACGAGATACCTCATCGAGTGTCAGCCGGATATTGAACCGGCTGATGCCTTTGTCTATCGGAATGAGGCATTCACCCTTTACTCGCGGGAAGAACTGGAACGGCTGGTCGGGATTCTGCACGGAAAGCTTTTCAACGGATTCCGTCCCGGTCTGTTCATACTCTGGGCATACCGTATGGAATGGAAGGAACTTCCCGCATGGGAATGGAACATGCTGAAAGCGGACACCCATCTCTCTTTCCTTGGCATTTCTCCCGTCAGGATACAGACTGACCATAAAAGACATATAGTAACAATCTATAAAAAATCAGAGTAATATGGTACCATACAACACACCGCAGACGATACGTCCGCTTGAGAAAATGGTCTGTGATTTCGCCTATTCGAACGGCTACGATCCGATATCCGTTTTCAACGATTTCCTGCGTTATGTCATTCACGGGTTCTCTCCCGGCGCACCGCCCCTTATGGACTGGAAATACAAACGGCAGCAGAACAGGCATTTTATGGAAATGCTTACCGGATGGATACGGCTCATGCAGCGGGAATTGCAATCCGGCGGATGGTTTGATGCGTTCGGTGACCTCTTCATGGCAATATCCTCCAAAAGCGGTCGGCAGGTGAACGGACAGTTCTTCACTCCGCCGGATATCTGCGACCTGATGGTCTTATGTACCGATTCGGGGGAGACAGCGACAGGGAAACGTATCTGTGACCCGACATGCGGAAGCGGAAGGCTGCTGCTGGCATATCATGTACGCCACCTGGGTAATTATCTGGTTGCAGAGGATGTCAGCCGTACCTGTTGCCTGATGACCGTTTGCAACATGCTCGTACATGGCTGCATAGGTGAGGTCATCCACCATGACAGCCTCTGCCCCGAAAACTTCATGGACGGCTGGATGGTAAACCATACACTGACCCGGACGGGCATTCCCTCCATTCGCCGGATGAGTGAGGAGGAATATCGGACAAGCAGGAACATGTCCGTTGACCTGCTCAGAAAGCGGAAAGAGAAATTGCGCCAAATGCAGCCTGGCAAGAAACAATTGCCATATAAACAACAGAATTTATAAACAATAAACCGAATGATTATGAAACTGAATGTTAGCAACGAATTGAAATCCCGCCTGACCCATGCGGCGGAAAACGGAAGTGTGATAGCCAAAGATATCCTTTCGGAAGTAAAAAAGAACGTACCGGTGGAAGAAGTCATACGGGGGTCCTACAATTTTTTCTCCACCAAACGCAAACGGACGGAAGCCGGCACGTTCAAGAAAATCCGGATCGTGTTCACGGCATGCAACAAAGACTTGGGGCATCCCAATTTCCCGGACCGGAACAATCCGCAGGCGCCCTGGTTTCCGGAGAACCGGACAGATCTGGAACCGTCCACGTTTATCGAGCTGTTCAAAAATCTGGGACCGTACCAGCCCGATGAAATCAACTATTTCTGCAGCGCCATCTCACTGGACAGCAAGGTCACAATCAGACTGCATGACAGTATGAACGATTTTATGGAGGCTTATCTGGAAAGCAACTATAGTCCCATATCTGACGGTAGCGAATCCAGCCTGCACAACTCCTGTATGAGATATGAAGACAAGGCCCGTAATGCAGCGGATTTCTATGCCAATTTTGCAGGAGCCAAAATACTCGTGGCAAGGGATGACAGCAGCAATGTGGTCGGACGGGCCATTGTATGGAACGAGATAACATTGTGGAAATCAATAAACACACCGATTGCCGCCTCCCTGCTGGATCGTATCTATTCCTCACACGCATTCGTCATCGAACTGATCCGCAAGCAGGCGCAGGAGGCAGGTATCCTGTTGCGACGCAGATACAACGATTATACACATACAACGGATTTCACCGTACTGAATCCCATTGAGGGGCAGGAATGGGCGGCCGGAGATAATATACAGGTTTCTTTGACGGTGAAAGTGCCCGCCTGCAGGTGGCACAAGAAAGGGGTGCCTTACCTCGACACGTTCTACAGCCTCCATCTGACGGACGGTAACCTGGAACTGAGAAATACGGAGGGCGACACGAGCATAGCCACCTGCCGGAGCACGGAAGGGTGTGCAAACAGGAAAAAATATGTATGTCCCAAATGCGGGAAGATACATATCTTCCCGGATGCGGCATTCTGCAAGAACTGTCAGGATATGTACTATGTATCTACCGTATTCGGGAAAGTCCTGAAAGGATTATCAGTGGAATATAAAGGAAAGAAATATCCGTCTTTTCTCTTTCGTAAAGGGCGTCCCGTACCGGAATTCAGACGATACCTGCAAATCGAAAAATTGTTCATTTCCTAAAATATCATTATCATGGAAAAACTAATGGCTCTTTACGGCATTTCTTCCCCCTCTGGCAGAGAGGGGAAGATGGCTAAATTCATCATAGAGGAACTCAAAAGGATGGAGATTCCTTTCCGGCAAGACAGGTACGGAAACATCTATGCGGTCAAAGGCAACCGGGAAAGCTACCCCTGTGTCGTGGCGCACATGGATGAGGTACACTGGCGCAAGACAGGCTCTTATGCAGCCCATCTTGTGGCGGACTCGATGATTGTCGGCTATGATCACAAGCGTAAACGGATGACCGGAATCGGTGCGGATGACAAGAACGGCATCTGGATCTGCCTGAAATGCCTGGAGGATTGCAAGACGGTGAAATGTGCCTTCTTCGTACAGGAGGAGGTGGGATGCATAGGCAGCAGCCATGCCGATATGTCCTTCTTTTCCGATTGCCGTTTCGTGATTCAGTGTGACCGGAAAGGGAACGGGGATATGGTAACACAAATCAATGGGATGAAGCTCTGCTCCAACGAGTTCATTTCAGCTATAGATGTCCGGAAGTACGGCTACAAGCCGGCACAGGGACTGAATACAGATGTGGCGGCTTTGAAAAGAAACGGTCTGGAAGTATCCTGTATCAATCTTTCCTGTGGATATTACGAACCTCATACGGACAACGAATATACCGTCGTGGCTGATCTTTGCAAGTGTTACCGCTTTGTCCGGCATATCATCTGCTGCCACAAGGGAACCAGCATGCATATACCGGAAGCGGGAAAAAAAACTTTCCCCGGATATTATGAACTGTTCGGGCTGACCGGATATAGCGAAGAGGATTATATCCGTTTGTCAGAAGAAAAATACATGGGACATACTAAAACAACCAAGACAAGCTCTAAGAATAAATTCTGATTCATCAACATTAAAAACATAGTATTATGGAAACAACAGTAATGCCGGCAGCTGCATCGGTACAGAAACAGCAGGGCCTCAACCAGGTAGTCATTAACAAGGTACAGCGGATGATAGAAGGCAGGCAAGGTGGTGTCATGGACACCATCAACCGTCTGCTCAGTGAGGGACGGATCGCGCAGGATTTCATCGCTCCCATCGGGGTAAGCCAACGTAGCAAGGAACGCCCCGTTATCTCTTTCAAAGCGGAAGGAAGGGTACAGATGGCAATGCCCGAAGGGAACTTCAACCTGCACGGCAACGCCATAAGCCAGATTTCGGAGAAGATGGGCATTCCCGCCAAATACCTGCGCGAGCTTTCCGCCGGGGATGTTTGGCAGAAACAGTTGTGCGCCACCATCCTGAACGAGCATTCGGGATGGACCGAGCGTACACGGGTACTGATACGGGCGGTAGGAATGGAAGTCCGGGGCGTATTGTCGGACTCCTACCGTCGGCTGAACTCGGTGGATATCCTGACCGCTTTCATCCGTGAGGCGGGAGGACAGGGAGCGGTCGTGTCCGATGCCTATATGAACGACACGAAAGTATGGTGTGAGACAATCCTGCCCACTCCGATAGAGATACCCACCCGTAAGAACGGAACGGTCATCATCTTCGCAGGAGCACGCTTCTCCACATCCGACTATGGCAACGGATCGGTCGATATGCGGTCGTTCCTGCTCAACGGGGCGTGCCTGAACGGGATGGTCAGGGAGTCCGTCATGCGGCAGATACACCTTGGAGGCCGACTGCCGGAATCCCTGTCCCTCTCCCAAAAGACCTACGAACTGGACACGCAGACCACCGTATCGGCTGTTTCCGACCTGACCAAAGGACTGTACAGCAAAGACACCATCATGCAGAAGGCCATCGAAATTCAAGGAGCATCGGAGATAGACGTGGATTTCGACAAGGAACTGAAGAATCTGGTGCAGAAAGGAGCCTTGTTGAAAAACGAGGGACGTGAGGTCGAGAAACTGCTGATGAACAACAATCCTGACGACGGAGTTACAGGCGGGGCCACGCTATGGAAACTGACACAGGGAATCACCGCCTTTGCAAGGGAACAGCAGCCGGAACGCTGCCGGGAACTGCATGAAATTTCGGGACAGCTGATGAACCGGGTAAAGATAAATTAAGAGAATAACAACCGAATTGTATGACAAGGGCGGCCGTGAGTCGCCCGTAAAGCAGAAGAACAATGGAAAATAATATAGTGTGCAGCAGATGCGGATCGGCCAATGTAAGGTGTGAGGCAATGGTAAACCCCAACACAAAAGGGTTCGACCACTTCACGGACGAAGCTTTTTATTACGGATGGTGCGAAAACTGCGGATTGGGAGTTGCCTTGACCGACAAGGAGGAAATCCGGAACGAAATTTTGGAGAAATACCACAGGTTCAAGAAAGAGAATGCTTGTGAGCCACATTACGCGAATTGCCGGATTGTCCAAAGGGACAGCGGTCAGGTCAAGGATGTAAGAATTATGCTTTCACCGGACACCGGTATGGCCGATGACGGTATTTTCTTTTACTGCCACACATTGGAAAGGCTTATTGGGCTGTCCGTTCCCGGCAGGGAAAGTTTCACCCTTACGGAATGTTTCGGTTTTGCCTTGCTGACAGACAGGGAAAAGATGGAACGGCAGGTATTTAAACATGAAGCGGACGGAAAGCCCGTTATCGTAACAGGCAGGGAAGTGCTGCTTTTCTATGGGGAACACTATGGTATAAGACCGGAAGAATTGAAGCAATACGCAACGGAGTATTGCTGCCATATCAAACATTACAGGGAATATGGATATCCGTTGCTGGACAGGTCCCTCGTGAAAAAAATGCTGGAGGAAGAGGAACGGATTACAAAAGGGGAAACACGGTCATTCACTCTGCGGATACACTTTCCTTGGCATGTGAAAATCACAAAAGAGGATAATCCTGAATATGCCCCATACAGATATGCCTTGAATGCCTATTGCCTGGACAATCCGCAATGTTTTAACCGCAGATACACCACTTTGGAGAAAGCCTTGCTCCATTGTCTGAATGGATTCAATGAAAATGCCGCAATCAAAGACCGGTATCGTTCAATAGGGGAATACTTGCTTCAAAAGTAAGAACAGCAGACAAATACATCTTAAAAAAACAGAAACGTCACAAGGGGATGTATATCACATCATACCTGTGGCGTTTCCGTTTTAGCCACTTCCCGGTTCTTGATTCTGCCCGCTTTGGGAATATGCATCTAATATGGCAATTGGAGTCATTCTGCCCAAGGGACTTTTATGTTTCATGTGCCCTATGACATAAATACAGATCTTTAGTCATGCACATTCCGATGTTCCATCTGTTTCCTGTTACGGTATTCAAGGTTTATTGTGGAATGGAACTTTACAATCCCCTGTTAGGGATATGTTCATGCCGGACAAATAAAAAAGGTTCGGTCGTCTCGTAACAACCAAACCTTTATCAGCAAGCAATCTACGGAATATAGAACAGTTCAAACTCCTCTTTTCTTCTTCTCTCTATGCTTGGAATGACTTTCCCCCGATAACAGCGGAACGATACATATTCCTTGTAAATATCCCGGTTGCCGCTGTCCAGTTTCTGAATCAGTTTGCTTTTAGGTATCTTGCCGTTTCCGATCAGACGGTAACAGCCTACATTAAAGCCTAACAGACTTAAAAGGAGCGAATCTTTCCCATATTTTCGGAATACCTTCAAACACCGTTCAAGATCGCATCTCAAAAGTGAGTCCGCCTGTGCCTCACTCAGGTTCTCGGTCAGCGTCTCGTGGGGAAGCAGGCGGTGTCCGTAACCGATGTAAGGCATTTTCCCCCGGTGCCAGCCTTCCCACCGCTTGATGCAGGCTACCGCCTTATCTTTGTCAGACGGGGGATTTTCCGCCTTGCCGTACAAGACAAGTAACAGAAAGATCATAACAGCCGGTATTCTTTTCATGCAGCCTCCTTGTTATTTTCTTCATCCGTATCCTTTCCATTAAAATCATATGTCAATTGTTGCAGATTCCCCCAATTATCTTCAAGATAGAGGTCTATGGTCTGGGATTCCTTGCCGCTTTGCGAAGTATAGTAAAGACGGAATTTCCATTCGTTCAGCAGATAACGGTCATTGGGCTTCAGTACCGTGCCGTCCTCCATCTTCAGACTGCCCTTGCCGTCCGGCTGGAAATACCTTAGCGTATAGACGGTTCCGGCAAAGTTCCCTTCCGGCTTGATTTCCAGCCGGATTTCCACAGTCTCCCCATCGGTAATCTCATCCGCTACCGGCATGGTTTCTACCGTAAACGGGTATTCCTGTCTGATATCCAGCTCATTGTCACAAGCGACAAGACCAAGAAAGGAGAATGCCATACAGCAGGCTGTTAGCATAAAATCAAGGATTTTTCTTTTCATGGGTATGTATTCTTTTAAGGTTAGAAAATGTATTTTACTCCGATTCCATACTGGAAGTGGCAGATCCCCGAGGCACTGCCCCACACGAAACGCTCACGCAGACGCACCAGCAGGACAACCCTGTCGGACAGGTATCCTTCCGCTTCCAGCGTTACCGCGCCGCCATAGATGAAAGACTCGCATTGCTGCAAAACGGCTCCGTCATCCAGCAGCCGGTCTCCTTCGTTCACGGTCTCATAGCCCAACAGGGCGGAAGCGCCGAGGTTCAGGAAGAAGGACTTGCCGGGGGTGGAAAAGAACGTATGGTAATAACCGCCTTCCCCCGTATATTGCGACAAGGGTATATGCGTACTCCGGTAAGGGATGTTACGTTTCAGCATCTCACCGCCAAACATCCACTGGTTTCCGTTCCCGGTACAGGTGGATACAGCCAGCGAGAAGGCATAGCCTGCATCGTGACGGTTTGCCCGGCTGTAAAATCCGTCGGCCATTTCAGTGGTGAAGCGGACGGCTTTCATTCCCGGCAGGCGGCGCTGGGCTTCTGCCTGCCCCGTAAAGAGGGCAAGCAGGAGGATAATAAAGAGGGAGTTCCTTTTCATGGCGTTCATCTGACTTTCAGTTCATTGACGGTTTCTGCGCGTACCAGGTCCTCATTCTCCACATCAAAGGACTGATGCCGGCCGCCTTGCTTCTCATACATTTCCACTATCAGCTTCTTGTCGTCGGGAATGGTGAACTTGGGCAGGGCAAACACCGTCCGCTCGTTCTTCTTCCCGTCCACACGGGTCACATAGTTGAAGGCACGAAGCGGATAGATGACCTGTTCCTGCATGGCGGTACGTTTCATGATTTTCTTGTCCACGATCTTGAAGGTCACGAAGTCCACGTCGAAAGGCACGTTCGTGGCGTTCTTCACTTCGGTATGGAAATAGATCAGTTCGCCGTGCGCATAAAGTCCTTTAAGCAGATATTGCACTCCGAACCGTTTGCAGCCGATGTGCTTGACCTTGCGTTTGTTCTGTTCATACACGGATTTCATGATCAGCCGTACCAGACGGGGAGACTCCCCGGCGAGTTCCTGCAAGTAGATTTCCATCGCATTGTTCGGACGGTTCACGGCCTCTCCGTCATGGATGAAGTCGCACATTTCCACATTCAGCAGCAAAGGCTCGTCGGCATACTTGACGTTGAATGTATAGAAGTTGCCGTCTTCGGTAATTACGCTCATGTTTGTCTCGCTCCGGAAATGTTTCCGGGTTGCCTTCACACGGATCACATTTTCCGCACCGTCCGCCTTGCCCGCTATCAGATTGGGCGAACCCAGGTCCACATATCTCACGGGAGAGGGAAAAATAATATGTACGGTCTTGTCATATGTGATTTCCAGACCGTGTGGGGGAATCATCCGGCTGAATCCGATCTTGCGGCTCAGTCCTTCATAATAATCCCCGCTGCTCTGCTGCGCGTATGCAGCCACTGTGCCCGCAATCAGGGCAAGCATCATCAGAATCTTCTTCATGTGTGTTTCTTGGTTGATTGGTGAATAAATGGTTGATTTCCTTTCCTCCTTCATTTTTCAGGAGAATGCAGCAACAGCCGGTGTCCGGCCTTCAGGGTGATTTTCACCGTGCGCATCTTCTTGCCCACATATTGTGACATACCCTGTATCACCCCCTTGCCCACATCCGAGGCAATCTGCGCTCCGGCATCCGTTGAGATATTGATGCTGCTTCCTATAGAGGTGCCCATGCCGGCGGCAATCTCACGTGCGGCATCATACTCCATCGAGTTCGGTACAAGGATTCCCTGCTGCCCGTCAGCGTCATACACTTCGAGTTCCACCGGAAACAGCGTGCCCCTGTACTCCACTGTCTCGATCAGGATCCCCATCCGTTCCCCCTCGACACGTGTGCCGCCGACCAGTACCGTACCTTTGGGGATAAGGAGATCGTCCACTGCCATCGGCTCAAGCAGGCGGATACGCAGTGCCTGTCCGTCAGATACGGTCTGCGTGCCATGCACACAGGCTGCGATGGTGTTCCTGCCGGAAGATGGCATTTTGCCTACCGGGGTGTGGAAGCCGGTATTTCTCTCGCCTGCATATCCGGAAGCAATGTCTTCATTGCCTGCAGGCTGGGCCAGTGATGACACCATCCGGTTCTGTACCCGTTTTACAGGCCGGACAGCCGTCCGTTCTTTCCGGCTGTTTGGGGCATTTGTTGTAGAGGAAGCATCCGGCTCTTTCCCGTTGTAGCGGGCAGCCAGCTCGTAGGACTTTTCCAGCAGAGCCATCTTTTCTTCCAGGGTCTGGCCTTCCGCCGGTTCTTCCGCCGGCTTCCTTTCTTTTTCCAGATCCTCAATACGGCGGAGCAGATCGGCGTTTGGCTGATTTTCATTCCGGGTATATACAGTGCCCAGCGAACGGTTCATATTCCGGTAGGCTTCTGCAGAGGAACGGATGGAGCCGGGGGCTTTCCCCTTTTCCAGTTCCGGCGGAAGTTCCATGTTTGCTTTTCCTGCGGTAAGACCGGCAGTATCCTGACCGTCCTTGTTGAGCAGTTCGGACATTTCCTGGAAGGTTCCCCTGCGCCATTTTTCCTTTTTTGCCAGTGCTTCCTGCTCGTAGGCGCTTACCTTGTTGCCCTCCATTTCCGAATCTTCCGGTGAAGGCATCTCCACGTTGAAACCCCTACCTTTTTCCATTTCCGCCTTCTCCTTTTCCGACGGGCTGAATACCAGCAGGAGGAACCCCATGCACAGCAGGCAGAAAAACGGATAGACAATATACTTTGCGCGCCGGCGCTTCTCTTCGGGAGTCAGCGGCTTGTCATTTGACACTCCGAGCCGTTCCCTGATTTTCTGAAAGTCCATTTTCATGTTTATGGATGTTTGAATGAATGTTTCTTGTTCTTTCCGGCCGGAACACGACGGAACGGATATGTCCCATTGCCGGTCTTTGGCCCGGCTCCCCGAAACGGGATACACAGGAGAGAATCGAGTACAGGCAGGAGGCAGCAAGCAGGAACGAGGCCGTGCCTGCCAGAAGGATGCGCTGCTTTCCTGTCAGCCGCCGGCAGAACAGCCGTACCCGGCTGTCCGCATGGCCGAAGAATCCGCGTTTTCCCCTCATCGTTCCGCACTTCTTATGTCCTTATTCTCCAGCACGGTAAACTGCTCGATAATGAATCCGTTGGGATTGTCATCCGAACGTCCTGTGTTTTGAAGCGAGCAGGAAGTTACGAGGCTGCGCTCGGTCACGTTGCTTTCACGGATAATCAGCTGCCGGGCGTATGTCCGCACCTTGTAAGGGTAGGCGGCAAAGTCGCACACCACGCTGTCCACATGCACCACCTGGTTGATGTTGCCTGAAATCAGGCGGTTGTAATACCCTCTTTCGGCAAAATCCACATAGTAGTGATAGGCACTCTTGTCTGCCAGTTGCAGGGCACGGTTGATATTGTGCTCGATGGCATCCTTCTGGGGTGAGAGCGAGAAAAACAGTTCGTGAAAGCGCCTTACATGTTCCCGCGCCTCGGCAGGCCTGTTCTGTGAGAGGTCCTGCGAAAGGGCCATCATCAGCGATTTGCCCCCGTCAAGCACATAGATTTTCTCGCGTTGCTTCTCGGCAAAGCGGTATGAGCTCCACAGCGCATATCCGGTAACGAGCGCACAGCAGCAGGCAAAGACCGCCAGCATCAGGCGGATGCGCTTGAAGCTGCTCTCAATGTTTGTCAATGACTTGAATTCCATTTTTTTTGATGTCTGGTTTGAATGAATAAATATTTCCGGTATGAAGGGACATCCCGTTCCGACAAGTCACCGGACCCGTCATCTTGGGTTGCCCGACTCATGGGAAGGAGGCTCCGCAGGGTTTATTTGCCCCTCAGCCTGCCTCCGATATTCCCCAATACGGCACCGCCTGCTCCGGCTGCAAGGCCGCCTGTCTTGGTGGCCGTACGGTTCAGGTTACGGCTGAAGTTTCCGGCACCGCCTGCCTGCACTATCCAGCCTGCTACCGTAGGCACGGTGAAGTATCCGATAATCCCGATCAGCATAAAGATGATATAGACACTGTTCGAGTTGTCTATCGAGTAGTCCGGATTGTTCTGCAGTTCCTGAATGTCATTCTGAAGCATCAGTACCTGAAGCTTGGCAAGCAGGGTGCTGAACAGGTCGCTGACCGGAAGCCACAGGTAAACGGAAATATATCTCGTGAACCACTGTCCGAGCGTGGACTGGAATCCGTCCCATACACTGAAGGCGAACGCTACCGGTCCCAGTATCGAGAGTACGACCAGGAAAAAAGTCCTCACGGTGTCTATCAGCAGCGATGCCGCTGCGAATATCAGCTCCAGCAGGCTGCGGAATGCGTCCCGGATTTTCTTTTCCAGATTATACATCCCGACTTCCACATACATGCCCAGCCGGGAGGCGGTATCTATGGTTGACCAGCCCAGTTCATCCAGCTGACGGTCAAACTCCTCGTCACTTACCAGATATGCTGTTTCGGGATTGCGGAGCATGGCCTCCTTTTCCAGTTCCTCCTTTTGGATCCGGTACTGTTCCATATCCATCGTCTGCCCTTCGAGCATCTTGTGTGTGCCCTGCACGATGGGACTGAGAATATTGTTCAGCGTGCCGAGCACCAGCGTGGGAAAGAGCAGGATGCAGATGCCTATGGCAAAGGGACGCAGCAGGGGATAGACATCTATCGGTTCGGCACGTGCCATCGACTGCCATACACGGACGGCAACGTAGAACAACGCACCCAGTCCGGCAAGTCCCTTGCCCACATCCATCATGTCCTCGCAAAGGGGAAGCATCTCGTCATACAGGGTTGCCAGTATGGTGTGCAGGTTGGCAAAATCTATCGACAACGGCATCATGGCTACCAGTATTTGGAGGTTTCATTCCCATAGAGCCGCATCACACGTTCCAGGTCGTTCTTCTTTCTGGCCCTGAGGTAGCTTACGGCTATGTTCTTGTTCGTATAATAGCTCACAAGGTTGCGGTAACGGCGCATCTCGTAATAGCAGTTGTCCACCACGTCCATACGGTCCTTATCGGTCATGGACAGGGTACTGACATTGATAACCTGTTTCAGGTCCTGCAACACACCGTTGCTCTCTTCCAGCAGGCGGGTGTAACCGAAGGCGATGGCGTCCAGTTCGCGCGGTGAGAAGTTTTCATCGTTCATCATCTTGCCGAAGTTGGTTACATAGATGTCGGACACGTCGCCCACCATCAGGATGATGTCACGCACCTTGCGGGCATCCTGTATCAGGTTGTTGACCGATTTCAGCTGGTCGTAATATTTCTTGGCCTGCTCATAGATCTTTACTGTCTCGGCAAAGCTTTCTGCCGTATTGACTGCCGTCTTTGAGGTATGGGCGATATTGTCCGACATGTTTATGATACTTTGGGCCAGATTGCCGGGATCTGTCACCACCCATTGGGCGCGTGCTCCGGTAACGCCCAGTACAAATGCCGTTCCGATCAGAAGCGTTCTTGCCTTCATGCCCGTTCCTCCTTCCTTACATAGTCTCCGCCCGGTGAGAATGTCAGCACGTCGGCTGCCTCATTGTAGGACACATCGACACGGTAGCCCGTATTGACAAACAGGTTTCCGTTTTCTTCCACCAGCAGGTAAGTCTGCGGCTTCAGCTTTCGGGTTCTCCCGCTACGGGAAAACACCGTCACCTTATAGCATTCTCCTTCCTTGTATACCAGCACGTCAGGTCTGCCTTCCACGCTGGTCCACGTTCCGCAGATCTTGTCGCAGTCGATACCGCTTTCCGAACAGCTCTGCAATATCATGGCGGCCATGCTTATCAGACATACCGCCAGCCTCATAAGGGGTCTGTTTCTCATAATCGTTTTCATTTCGGGTTTGATACCTGTTTCTGTTCCTCTCGCTTTTTCTCCGCCAGACGGCGGATGGCTCCTTCCAGACTGCCCTCCGGCCCTCCGGCAATCCGTTGTACTTCCAGTTTCTCCGACTCCTCAGTCGTGAACGTGAAGTATTCTTCCTCGCTCACTTCCGTGGCATATACTGCCGAGCAGGTTCCTCCAAGCCCTATCCATACCTCCCGGTAGAAGCGTCCGGGATGGTTCGCCTGGTTGATGGAAAGAATCTGCCCTTTCTCTTTCTCGGTCAGACCGAGCAGCCGCTGGATGTGCTCGAACTTGTTCATGTATTTCCGCTGGTCAAGCAATATCTTGCAGTCAGAGTTGTTGATGATGGCCTCCTTCACAATCGGGGAGCTGATGATGTCGTCCACCTCCTGTGTCACCACCACAGCCTCGCCGAAATATTTTCTGACGGTCTTAAAAAGGTACTTGATGTATTCGCTCATATTGGCGGACATCAGGGCTTTCCAGCATTCCTCTATCAATATCATCTTACGGATACCTTTGAGCCTGCGCATCTTGGCGATGAAAGTTTCCATAATGATCAGTGTCACCACCGGAAGAAGCACTTTGTTGCTGCTGATATTGTCCAGTTCGAATACGATGAACCGTTTGCCTGTCAGGTCCAGTTCCTTGTCGGAGTTCAGCAGGAAGTCATAGTCTCCGCCCCGGTAGAACGGTTCCAGAACGTTCAAAAAACCGTCAATGTCAAAATCCTTCTCACGCACCTTTTTCTCTTCAATCATTCTTCTGTAGTCATCGGCGACAAACTCATAGAAACCGTTGAAGTCCGGTCTGATGTTCCGGTTCTCCGAAATCTTTCGGATATAGGCGTTCACTGCTCCGGAAAGAGCGACCTCCTCCGAACGTTTCGGCGACTCGTCCTCCCGTTTCCACAAGGTCAGTATCAGCGTGTTGATACTGTCACGCTTCTCCACATCGAATTTTCCGGATTCGGTGTAGAACGGGTTGAAGGATATCGGATTGTCCTCTTCATACGTGATGTAAATCCCGTCCTTCCCGTTGGTACGGTCATGGATCATCCTGCACAGCCCCTGGTAGCTGTTTCCAGTGTCCACCAGCAGGATATGCGCTCCCTGTTCGTAGTATTGGCGGACAAGGTGGTTGGTGAAAAAGGATTTTCCGCTGCCCGAAGGCCCGAGGATGAACTTATTTCTGTTGGTGATGATTCCTCGCTTCATGGGCAGGTCGGAAATATCCACATGCACCGGTATCCCGTTCTGGCGGTCTGCCAGCCGGATGCCGAACGGACTGGGCGAGTTCCTGTAATTGGTCTCTCCGGCAAAGAGGCATACGGCCTGTTCCAGGAAGGTATAAAAGGATTCTTCGGATGGAAAGTCGCCTGCATTTCCGGGGATTCCCGCCCAATAGATGACCGGTGTGTCAATGGTGTTATACCTTGGCGTGCATTCCATCATGGCCAGCTGGCTGCCCGTGTCGTTCCTGATGCGGCGGAACTCTTCCGCATCCTCCGCCCAGGCGATGACGTTGCAGTGGCATCTGACGGGAAGCACTCCTTTGGTATGTGCCTCATCAAGATACATCTCCGTCCACTCCTGGTTAACGGCATTGCTCCGGCTGTATTTTGACAACGAGAGCATATTGCGCGAGTTTTTCTCCATCATCTGCAGGATTTCCTGTGCGTCGTCGATGAACACGTATTGCGAATAGATGTGGTTGCATGACAGCAGCAGTCCTACGGGTGCGGCAAAGGAGAGGCGGCAGTCGCTGCGGTCCGTGGACATCCTCTCGTAGCGCATGTCCGTGGAAAGTCTGCCGGGCAGGTCTTCCGTATCGGAAAGGGTATGCAGGCAGAGGCGTTTGTCGCCGATGCGCATCCTGCCGGGCTTGAGGCAGATGTCCTGCAATACGGCGGTCTCATCCTCCAGCGAGAGGGAAAAGTATTTTTCCACCAGTCCGGGACGTTCCTTCGTACCGGTGATTTCGTCTGTTTCCAGACGGCGAAGCCTTATATGTCCGGAATCATTCATAATACGCTCGAACTGTTCCACCGCCTCAAGAAAGCGGGCGGCAGCATCCTTGTCGGTTATCTCTTTGGGCAACAGGAATCCCCGGCAAAGGGTATTGAAGTCACTCTTCCGGCGGCTGCGTTCGCGGGTTGTCTTCGTCAGGAACAGGTAGCATTTGTGATTCAGGTAAGGTCTTTCATTGAAATGCAGCTCATAGCTGCGTGTCAGAAAGCTCTGTTCTCCGTCATCGGTTTTCGGACGGTAGGTTTCCTTGACGAACCAGTCCTGTTTGCAGACGACACTATGTTCCGGCAATACCTTCACGGCTTTGATCCAGGAGGAGTGCATGGCCTCATACTCGTCTGCCGTTACCGTGTACAGTTCGGGCAGTTCCACTTCGAAAGCCACGGTCAGGTCTGCATCCTTGCTCACGATACAGCCGTTTTCTACCGATAGCAGGGGGAATCTGCGTTCCAGCGTTTCCGCCTTTAATACATTTCTCATGATTGTTGTTTTTTTCTTCTTCTTGTGAATAATCTGAAAACTCTCTTGCGGTGAATCAGATAGCGTGGATGTCGTTTTTCAGCCAGCAGCTTCATCAGCCCGTGTTCACCGTAACGGGCATTCAAACGGAATATCACCCACACCAACAGGCTGCCGGACAGGATTCCGAAGGATAAGCATATCCATTGGTCCACCCCCGTCAGGTAAAGAAAGACTACCATAAGGAGCACCATCGCAAGCCCTCCGGCAAAGACGAACAGGTATTGCGACTTGAGTCCTTTGAACTCGACGGGGTTGCCGGCACCTTTGTTTACCGAATATTCCATAGGCTTTAGAGGAAGAAGGAACGTAAGATGGTGGCGGCTACGATCAGAAAGATACAGGCAAAGAACCAGCTGGCGGCGGTTTTCGAAGTGTCGGGATCTCCGCTGGAAAATTTGCCATAGGTCTTGATACCGCCTACCAGACCAAGCACCGCACCGATGGCATAGCATAGTTTGGTGGCGGGATCGAAATACGAGGTCATGAGGCTGGTTGCCTCGTTGATACCCGCAAGGCCCTGGCCCTGCGCAAAGGTGTTTGCGGCGATGACCGCACACATCACAGAAAAAAGGATTCTTCTTTTCATTGTCGAATCGTTTGGGTAAGACATAAATTTGAATTCGACAACAAAGATAAATGGGGATAATGCGCTATGATTCAGAGGTGTCATCAGATGTCATCAAATGTCATCAGATGTCCTTGCCATACAACGAATGAAGAAGAAAAACAGGTATTCTCCGCTCTAAAATGATACCTACTTGTGTGATTTTTTATTGAATAGTTAGAAAACAACAACTTCCTATTATTGGGGAGCACTAATATACATATCTACACTGGAAAATCATAGAAAGATTGGAGCCGGGAACTCCTCAAATCCTCCTCAAATCAAAGATGATATTCTTTGTTTGTATTATAGAAGTTACTATATTTGCGCTGTATTTAGAAAAAAATGTGTCAGCTTGGCATAAAATCTGACAGGGTTGCCTCCCTGTCAGATTGATAAAGTTTCATATTGCTCTGCTGCAATATGGATGAAATTTCTTCTTTTTAATTAGAAGTTACTTGGTACAGGTACTAATGTTCCTGATACCTCAAATGTGTCGGTTCTCTGATTACAACTGGAGCATAGTGGGATAATATACCACCTATTATCCGTACTATTAGCTTTTTGTACATGAGCTCCCACTAAGTTGCTACTAAAACAGTTGGAAGCGGAACAAAAAAAAGCTTTACTACCAGTTTTCTTTTCCCAATAGTCTAACCATGAACGATAGCCTGCTGGGGCAGAAAAACGACCTGAACCATTAACGTTTTTAACTCGCATAAAATTCAAGTATTAATTAAATATATAAGATTAATTCTCCCGATGTTTAGACAGATAGGGTACTCTGTTATATTTTGTACTTCTTCATAAATACAGGAGAAAGTAAGAAAACCTGTCTACATATCCTCACGGACTTGTCGGCTTAGTAGATGAGCCAAATTTGATACAAAAGTTTTTAAACTTATGCTACTTATATTATTACAAATCCCGTGCCAAAGCTTAATAAATTATATCATTTTTTACAATTATGTTATACATTTAGTATCACAATCATTAAAATTGCTAAATATGAAATTAGACGAATATATTTTGAAGAACTGTCTTTTTCTGTAATGAACTGTAATTATAAGGCTATTATCCTTGATGTATTAGGTGAACATCGTGTATTCATTGTGAATGATGTATGCCTAAAGACACGTGAATGTGGATTTAACGAAGTTTGTGATGCACAAGACATCACAACTCTTGCACAGAATGTCGGTTACAACTTTACCAATGGTATGACTGAACAAGGCTTATTAGGACATATCCCAATCTATTGAGGATTTTAAGTTTGGAACAGACAATAATCTGTGGATAACAAAAATTGATTTGAATAGATAACTATTTAAAATATTGAAGATTACCTTAGATTCGCCCTGAAGATTACAGCTAAAATAGAAAGGATAAATTTGTGAAGCAAAGAAAGAATGCAGAAAGTGAACCAGTAGAGATTACCCTAATCAATAATTGCAAAGTTAATCAATCCATGATACATATTATAGTTTTATATCAATGCATAGTATGTTTTACATAAATATTCACATTACTCCTCATTAGTGCATAATGTAAAAATCCCATATACTTTAACGCATACAGGATTTTCCGAACATGACAAATATTGCCTTTTCAGACCAGATTCCTCCAGTCAGTAACATGTTTGCTTTCTTTCCTCTCTCTTTTCAAAGGCAACGCATTCCCCTCCTTATCCACATACTTCCCCATCAGTTCCTCAATCAGCTTCTTGTTCTCCACCTGGGAGGAGAACAGTTCAAACATGTCCGTTTCCCGGATGGAATGCAGTGTCATGGCCGCCCTGTATGATTTGTTCTCGTCCGAGCCGGCACCATTCAGGTTAAACAGCACGTCGCCTACATTGAGCAGGTCAGCAGGAGTAACCATCGGAGCAATGGCTTCCGTTTCGGGAGAGCGGCTGTCCAGTTCCTCCTGTTCTTCTTTCAGCATTCTCATCTCCTCCAAAGGCAGTTTGCATTCCACTTCATCTTCCGGAATATCCTTATCCGCTCCGATAAAATCACTTCCGGTTCCCAGTTGCTGGCTCATGTAAGGAGCGACGGTCTTCCCGGCATTCTCGTCCAGATAGACAAATCGGGTAGCTCCCATCACATCCTGTGCATTTCCCGGTTCACCGTTGTCTTTTTCTGCTTGTGGCCGATTGCGGGGAGTATAAAGCAGATCACAGATTTTACCTATTCTCTCTTTTTGTTTCCATACCTTATATAACAGATAAGCGGTACAGCCGAACCGTATTGATAAATAAACTATTTCTTCCATTCTATTGGCTTTTGAGTTGCTTCTTGATTATATATTTCATTGATGATATGCTGATACCTTTCCAGATGGTCTGACAGTACACTCCCTAAAAACATGGGGACAGACATTTCCGGTGCAATGACCGGCAATACTTTGGCAACAGTCCTGTACAATGTATCGTTAATATAGGTCTGCCTTCTTGCTCCCGATAGTTTCACTTTCAGAAACCGGCTCCGGTATTCATCTGAATCAGCCGCTCCATCCGGTGTTTTTTTTATTTGCTGTCTGGAAGAACCGCTTTTCTTCTCCTGTTTCTCCGGACAAGGTCCAGCCTGACTTTTTATTTCCGGCTCCTCTTCCGGAGGAACCGTTCTTTCCAAAGCGGTCACATCTCCTGCCATCATGCGTTTCAATGCCTCCTCGTCCACTTGGTAATCCGTTCTTCTTTTGGTGGTCATAATTGTTTTTATTGAAGTTTCAGTATGGTTTCTATTTCCGCTGCCAGCAGGTCCAGACTGCTTCCTTTCATTGCGGAGGAAGATGGAGGGAACAAAGTGCTGCGGAACAGAGGCCCTTTCATTCCGGAGTCTTTTTTGTAACGTTCTGCACTGGGAATGACGGTTTCCAGTACCGGCAATTTCAGCGAACGGAAAATTTCAGTATAGCCGTTATACAGGTCTTTGGAAACACGTTTGTCCATCCGGTTCCAGAACATATGGATACCACGCAAGGGTACATCCTTATGCCAGTGCATGTATTCCCGGATGGCAAGGACAAAAGACATACTGCTCCGCATTGCCATTCTTTCCTGCGTGATGGGGGTGAATACATAATCCATATTGATTACGGACTGGAATACACCTGGCACATTTACGGTGCCCGGAAGGTCAAAAAGGACAAGGTCATAATCTAGCTCCGACTTTTCAAGAAAGCGTCCGGCCGTTTCCCGGGCTTCTTCCGGAGTGGAGTTCAGGATGCTGTAGGCTTTCCTGCCGCTTGCTCCGAACTGTTCCACCAGCTGGTTTTGCAGATGCACGTTCTTTTCAATGTTTCCCACTTCCCAGTTCCGCATGGTACTGATGCTGTGCTGTGGATAATCACAATCCACCACCAGTACGTTATACCCCTTCAGGTAATGGAAGTAACTGGCGAGCAATACCGTGAACGTGGATTTTCCCACACCGCCTTTTTGGTTGCTCAAAGCGACAAATAAAGGTTCTTTCTTCATAGACTTGAATTTAGAGTGTATAATTTGTTTCATATCTGTCCGGATTTTTTCGTTTCATCACACGGCAATGCATCCGTTGGTATATGGCAATGACGCATTGTTTGCCGGTTTGCATGAATACATTGCATACCATATTGCACCAGTGTAATACCGGTTGCCGATGGGCATTGCCATATAAGGTGCATTGCATTCATGCAATATGGGGTTCAATGTATCCCATACTGCATTGCACGGATGCAATGTATTCCGTCATGCAGAATTGTTGTGCAGCATATATGGCATTGCACATATAGGGATGATGCCGCATTCACATCATGCACCACCTGTGGCAGGCAAGCAATACCCCTTACAGGACAATGTTTCAATGTATGCCCTCATGCACTGTGCCAAAAGTAGCGGCTATTTTTGAAACTTCCACCAACATTTCCCCTACCTGACATCAGATGTCATCAGATGTCATCAAATGTCATATCAAACGCTGTTTACCAATCGGTTATCACTGTCTAATTTTGCAAAATCGGAATCAGACGATGGAAAAGAACTGACTTCGTCGGACCACAGCGTTCCGTGAACGTCGCGCTGCAATCCGACGAAGGAGGATTCTCTGTTCAAGCGAACAGAGCAAGTTGTGTTTTCGGCAGCCCGAAACTTTTCGGGCATCCCAAAACCAACTTGCCCGGCAAAAGCCGGGGGATTTTTCTCCAAAGTCGAAAAATCTGGAAAAAAGTCAAATCATAAATTCCCTAAAGTGCATGAAAGAAAGCTCAAGGAAAAAAATGGGACGAAAGCCCAAAGCAGATCCGGCCATACATCGTTACGGCATCAAGTTGACAAATGAAGAAAACGTACGCTTTGAAGCGGCATTCTCTGAATCCGGCATGAAAGAAAAAGCGGGATTCATCAAGAAATCCATTTTTGGAGGTCGCATTAAAGTTGTGAAAATCGACAAGGCGACAATGGACTACTACATCAAACTGACCGAATTCCACAGGCAGTTTCAGGCCGTCGGAAACAACTACAATCAGGTTGTCCGGACCTTGAAGAACAATTTCGGGGAAAAACGTGCGATGGCACTGCTTTACAGGTTGGAGAAACTGAGCATCGAACTGATGCTTGTATGTAAAAAAGTCATGGTGCTAACCCAAGAATACGAGCGGAAATGGTTGCAAAAATAAGTCACGGAACAAGCCTTTACGGAGCACTTGCCTATAACTACGACAAGGTAACGGCAGGTACCGCCGAGATTCTTTCGGGCAACCGCATGATTTCCGACAGATTGGGATTGCCCAGTGAGGACATACGTCTGGCATTGCTCTCTTTTGAGAACTACCTGCTGGCAAACCGCAATACGGAGAAGCCCGTCCTGCATATCTCCCTTTCTCCGGCACCGGAAGACCGGCTGACTGATGGGCAATTGGTAGAGTTGGCGGAACGGTATATGCAGAAGATGGGCTATGGGAATCAGCCGTACATAGCCTACAAACATGCCGATACCCATAATGCCCACATTCATATCGTCAGTGTCTGTGTGGACGGACAGGGAAAAAAGATCAGTGACGCCTACGAGCATCGCCGTTCCATGACCGCCTGTCGGGAACTGGAAACGGATTTCGGCTTGCGCAACGGAGCGGACACGGAAAGGCGGAATCCGAAAGCGGAACTAAAAAAGGTGGATGCTTCCTTGGGGGATGTCCGCCATCAGGTAGGCAACACCCTTAAAGCCGTACTGGAAAGCTACCGTTTCCAGACTTTCGGGGAATACAGCGCACTGCTTTCCACACTCAACATTGAGGCGAAACAGGTCAGGGGGGAATACAACGGCATACCCTACACCGGCATTGTCTATTCTGCCACGGATGATACCGGCAAGGTGGTCAGTCCGCCGTTCAAGAGTTCACGTTTCGGAAAACGCTTCGGGAATGAACTGTTGGAAAAGCGGATGTTGATGAATCTGAAAGCTCTCAAAGAGGGGAAATGGACACCCTCCATACAGGCGGACATCGCCCGTGCCTTGTGGCAGGCGGATTCACGGAAACGGTTTGTGGAACTGCTGGGGCAAAAAAAGATCGATGTGGTGTTCCGTGAGAATGAGCGGGGACGTATCTACGGTGTCACCTTCATTGACCACAACCGACGGGAGGTTTTCAACGGTTCACGCATGGGCAAGGAGTTTTCCGCCAATGTGTTCAACGACTATTTCAAATGGTTGGAAAACATACCCGAAAAGGAACGGGATGGACATTCCGCTACAGAGCTTTGGCAGCATCACCGTCACGAATTCTCTAGCACGCTCGAACTGGCGGCAGGCATTCTTTCTATGGAAACCAATCCGCGGGATTACGAGGAGGAAGCCTTTGCACGCCGCATGAAGAAAAAAAAGAAGGCCGGACGCAAGCGTGGCATTTAGACAAAACAAGTATCAACCTTTTTATACACAATCCTTATGCAACAGGAAGACGATTTGAGGGCTCTCGCTAAGATAATGGAATTCGGCAGGGCTGTGAGTATTTTTCTTTTGGTGGTGCACGTCTATGTGTACTGCTATCCGAGCATGACCGCATGGCATCTGAATCTTGCGGTCATAGACAAGATTCTGGTAAACTTCAACAATACGACGGGTATTTTCAACTGTATTCTCTGGACCAAACTGTTGGCAGTGACTTTACTGGCAATATCCTGCCTAGGAACACATGGAGTTAAAGGTGAAAAAATCACCTGGCCCAAAATCTACGCGGCACTGGTAGCCGGATGCGTGCTGTTTTTTCTGAACTGGTGGCTGCTTGACCTGTCCCTGCCGCACATGATAAGCACCATACTGTACGTTGTAACACTTACCGCAGGTTACCTCGGTCTACTGATGGCGGGATTGTGGATGAGCCGGCTTTACAGGCATAACCTGATGGGGGATGTGTTCAATATCGAAAATGAATCCTTCCAGCAGGAAACCCGGTTGTTAGAGAACGAGTATTCCGTCAACCTGCCCACCAGCTTCCGCTTTCAGGGAAAACAGCATGACGGATGGATCAACGTAGTAAATCCCTTTCGTGCCACCATCGTGCTTGGCACGCCCGGATCGGGCAAGTCGTATGCCGTGGTAAACAATTACATACGCCAGATGATTTCCAAAGGATACAGTTGTTACATCTACGATTACAAGTTCGACGACCTTTCCACCATCGCTTACAACACGTTGTTGAACAACATGGACAAGTACAAGGTCAAGCCCCGGTTCTATGTCATCAATTTCGACGATCCGCGCAGGTCACACCGCTGCAATCCCATCAATCCGAAATTCATGACGGATATCTCCGATGCGTATGAGGCGAGTTATACGATAATGCTCAACCTCAATCGCACCTGGATTGAAAAGCAGGGGGATTTCTTTGTGGAGTCACCCATCATTCTGCTTGCCGCAATCATCTGGTACCTAAAAATTTACAAAAACGGTATTTATTGTTCCTTTCCGCATGCGGTGGAACTGCTTAACAAACCTTATTCGGATTTGTTTACTATCCTGACCTCGTATCCGGAGCTGGAAAACTACCTTTCCCCCTTCATGGATGCCTGGAAAGGGGGCGCCCAGGACCAGCTCCAGGGCCAGATCGCTTCGGCAAAAATCCCCCTTACGCGTATGATTTCCCCACAGTTGTATTGGGTGATGACAGGTAATGATTTTTCGTTGGACATAAACAACCCGAAAGAGCCCAAGCTGCTTTGCGTGGGTAACAATCCGGACAGGCAGAACATCTACTCGGCGGCACTTGGACTATACAATTCCCGCATCGTCAAACTCATCAACAAGAAAGGACAGCTTAAGAGCACTGTCATCATTGACGAGCTGCCGACCATCTATTTCCGTGGATTGGACAACCTCATCGCTACCGCCCGAAGCAACAAGGTAGCGGTCTGTCTCGGCTTTCAGGATTATAGCCAGTTGAACCGCGATTACGGTGAAAAAGAGTCGAAGGTCATCCAAAACACGGTAGGCAATATTTTCAGCGGTCAGGTGGTTGGAGAAACTGCGAAGACGCTTTCCGAACGTTTCGGCAAAGTACTCCAGCAGCGGCAGTCTGTCTCCATCAACCGTCAGGATGTATCCACCTCCATTAGCACACAACTTGACTCGCTCATCCCGGCTTCCAAGATTGCCAACCTGTCCCAGGGTACATTTGTCGGAGCCGTTTCCGACAATTTTGGCGAAAAGATAGACCAGAAAATATTCCATGCTGAAATCATTGTGGACCATGCCAAAGTCAGCGCGGAGGAAAAGGCTTACCGGAAAATCCCTGTCATCAATGAATTTAAGGACAAGGATGGAAACGATATCATGATGCAGCAGATACAGCGCAATTACGACCAGATTAAATTGGATGCTCAGGCAATCATTAATGAGGAAATGAACCGAATCAAAAATGATCCGGAGTTATGTGAAAGGTTGGGGTTAAAAGATGATACCTCACACAAGTAAAATCTGTCTAATTCAAAATAAACATAACATCTGAAAAGATTATTCTCCTTTAAGTACTGTTGTTCTTCTTTTCAGATGTTAGTATACCTTCCTTTATGACAATGATATTAGGATATTTCTAAGGTTTATTAATATTCCTGATGCGATTTTCTCGATCAATCAATTTATTAATATCAATATCTTGAATATTAATTATGGTTATAAGTCCAAACATAGAAATGCTTTCGTTACGTACAAACTCATTCAATTTCTTAGCCTCTTGATAAACTTTATCTATCCAATGATACGACGCTATTGTCTCATAATATTTACTCCCCAATAAGCCGTGCTCTCTGAATTTAACATTGGCTTCAAGAGTATAACGAACCCCCACGGATATATCATCCAACTTTTCATCAAGGATAAAATTGGCAATATCTTGAAAATTCGCCGTGTCAACTTTTGACAAGAGATTGCTTAAATTGTGAGTTCGAATAATTTTATACGTTGATTTTTCATCAGAGTCACTTCTCAAAAAAATCAAAGATTTCAAACTGCACTCAAAAGAAAATAATAAATCCACCAATATTTTACTACGTGTACTTATATTTGTAAACACATTTATTAAGGCCCTATACCGTGCTAAATAGCCAGAACTATCTGTCAAGAAAAAATCTGATATTTCTTTTCTTAAATCATCGTCCATAATCAAAATATTAAATCAGTTAATCTGTATTAATAAATTGCACTTTATTCCTTTTGCGATTTTAACTTTCACGTTGTTCTATAAACACATATTTGCTCAATTTAAGAATTAAGCAGAACAAGACAACAACTTTGTCTAACGAATAATCTTCGATTTGAAGTAAAGAATGTGCTACCTCATTTCTCAAATTCCAGCCTATTTTCTCTGACATTACATATTTGAGCATGGTAAGATGATCTTTGACAAAAATAGAAGGTCTCTCTAGAGTTCCCTTAAGATCTGCAATAATATCATCAAAAAGTTTTTCCATTATGACATCTCCATCTTTTGAACGTCTCTTAGCAAAAGTGGGTATTTTAAGTTTCTCAATAAAAAATCTCAAAAGACCTTCAATCTTAAGTGTTAAGCTATCTATAATAGTGACATAATCAGGGATATAACTTCCTTCAGCTTGTTTAAGTTCATCAAAGATTCTCTTTAATCCAGGTTTAACAGTATCTAAAGGAACAACACAAATCTTTTTACCATTATAGTTTCTCTCAATAGGTTCATTTAACCATGTTTTTTCCAAATAGTTTAAAACTGAATCGTATGATAACTTTTGAGAGTCAATGGCTGCCATAAATAATTTAAGCATTTTTAATGTACCAATTTTGAAGAAGAAACTATATGTAGACCAAAATTTTCCTTCTGCCGGTGTGTATGTTTTAACGGTGTTGCCATATCTGTCAAGGCATGACAAAGGAAGGGTACCTATAAGTCCATTGTCCACAGCATCAGATAAGGCTTGAATAGAATCATCTGTTTCATACCAAGGAGTCCCTGCAAATTGATCTAACAACTCATCTACAGAACAAGTCTCTATAGTCTGTTTTACAGCTTCATCAATTGTTTTTATATAATCATCTGGAATTGGAATGGAAGTTTCTGTCAATTGGAAAGTATTTCTCTTTTCAGAGTATAACTCTTCCATCTCTTTTATTTTTCCATTGTCCTTTATTTTAAGATAAATATCCAAAGCTAATTTTATAAAATGCATTGAAGCTATATCTTCCTGCCTGCTTTTGGCAATCTGTTCATATACCTCAGCTCTCTGTCTTAAAGAATCTTCTATTGAAAGATTTATTTTTTGTTTTAACTTATCCGTAAATTCAATAGCATCTGCGGCCATATAAAGATTATCTTTTTCTATCAAGCTGATAGCATATTTATTACGCTCTATAACTTTTTCAAAGTCTATGTATTTTTTACAAATGCTATAATGCTCTAACATGAACCTTGAATAATTTAAAGGAACATGTTTTGTGTTATCATTTACACTCCAATGTTGCTGTATATCAAAAACTTGTTCAATGATTGCCTTTTGACAATCTTCAAACTTACTATTTATTGCAATTTGTAAAGCCAATTCCAAACGATTAAGAACATATCCCAATTTGAAATA
Source organism: Bacteroides sp. NSJ-39 (assembly GCF_014287315.1). Lineage (NCBI taxonomy): Bacteria > Pseudomonadati > Bacteroidota > Bacteroidia > Bacteroidales > Bacteroidaceae > Bacteroides > Bacteroides sp. NSJ-39. The sequence continues at coordinate 43,535 of NZ_JACOOB010000006.1, forward strand.
TTCTCCTTTTTGAGCTTCACCATAATATTCTTGAGCTAAGGAGATTAATTCGTTGCATAACTGAAGCTTGAAACTGTTATTTTTCGACCAGTCTGTTTTTTGTCCGAAATATACCATCAAACCATATTCGGTTTTTGCATAGAGATTATTCGTTTTTTTATAACGCTGCTCAAAGAACTCGAAATTTTCTTTAGTAAGATTTCTAACATCAGGCCAATAAAAAGGTATTTTGTTTCCATTTGCCATATCTTGTGTTCCTGCCATTTGCCACGATAATCCTTTAATTGTCCCCTTTGTTTCATCATCTTGAAACTCAAAAGACTTTCTTATTAAAAAAACTTGTCGATCTAATTCTGCTTGCAAAGCAACATTAATCATATCTTTTTCACAAAGTTCACTTATTACTTTTTGAAATTCATTATTAATTGTAGATGAGTCCTTATTCTTATAATTTACAGAATCAAAATTCTTTAAGAACTCTTCATATATACCATATTCACTCTTATTTTCCATCTTTCCAGTATTTAATTGTTTTTTTTGAGAATACTTCCGTGGAGAACGCATAAATCGCTTTCCTTTCTTTGTTCTACTGTCACCTTTTCCCATATTAACATTTACAATGTTATCATCCAAATTTCACGACAATCTCCGTCACTTCCCCATGTACTCTCCGCACATTCAGCACCCGTGCAGGAATCCCATGGTTGAAGCAGCATTGGATAAATTCCATTCCGATGAACACTCCTGCATTGTATTCCTCTGTATCGTTCTTCGTGTTTTTGCAGAAAGTTACGGCCCCTTTCATCTTTTCATTCCTTTTCTTGCGGTATTGCGCTTCCTTTTCAAACATCATAAAGACTTCTCCTCTGACAATCTGCACCTGTTGGACTTCGGTTTGTAGGAATTGCAGGTAACTTTCCAGCAGGTCTTCCGGGCATCCGCTATGGGATAGCATGTTTCTTATCCCTTGTATCTGAATTGAATTTTCCATTGCTTTTTATTTGGCTATGATTATCTTTTTATCCTTGATGACAAGTGTGTCTTTCCCGCCATGATTCGTCAGGCTTACATCTTTCAAGTCAATACGGCTGTTGGAGATGGAAAACTCCTGATGAATCGTATCGTTCCGCAGGAAGTGGATGTCCTGTTTGTACAGGTTCGGAATGGAAAAGAACAGGGCTATGATTCCGCCCATGCAGCATACCATCAACAGTGTAAAGGCAACAAACCACCGCTGGTATTTTCTGTCATCCAAAACCTTCACTTCAACCGGTGCTGGCTCTTCGTTGATTGTTGCCTTTTTCTGGTTGCATATCACGCGGCATCTCAAATTGGGGAATTCATGCAGGCTGAACAGGTCTGGAATCTGTTGCAGGAATTGCAAGTATTGTTTGGTTTCCATCTGCACTTCCAGTTCCATGGTTACACGGATGACACTTCTTTTCATTATCTTGGGTTTTCCTGTTGCCCCCGTGGGTTTGGCTACATTGACAGGACTGATGTCCGATGCGCCTGTGTCTACACTCATGGCAAGCTCCACTCCGGTGTTTCCTAAAGAGGGGGAATCCGTAGGATGGGGTCCAAAAGATGAAGAACTTTCTGCACCTTCATATTCCGCTATCAGGTCTGCTATTTCTCGCACCTCGGTTACTGCCACGTTCTTTGCCTCTGCATTCACAAAGGTTTCCACTTTGGTCTTCACCCTGTCGGTCAGAAAGGCTTTTATCTTGTCTTCGCTTTTCTTATGGATAAGATAGCTTGGATACTTCTTCGTGAAGTTCCGGGCTATATTTTCCATATAAGATATACTATAATCATAATTTAAATTAATTGAAACATAAACTATTGTATCAACCTTAAAAACATTCTGTAACATATGTGTTGATTTGATATTATCTAATTCTTTTTAAATCGCCCATTAATTGAATAACCGTATCAATATAAGGAGCAATCTTTACTATTTGAATATTATCAATACAATCCTTTCCACCTGCAACTAAAGCAGGAACATAGCCATAACATTCATCTATCTTAGGCATCGCCTTCACTTCCTTTATTGTATTATATTCATTCAATAAAAACCAATTTTCAAGACAACTCTTATTGAAAATTACTATATTTAACAATATGTCAATATTTTCTGATAGAATTTTAAAAGTTCCATACCTTATATTAATAAAAACGACGTAATCTCCAATTACATGATTCTTAACATAAGCAAAAATATCTCCAAAAACAGTTATCATAAATGGAGTCACTGTTTCATAATCATACATAGGATAACATTCCTCTATAATATACTGATAGTCATTCGGTATAATAGTTCTAAACAAGCCATTACAATAAATGCCAATACCAGCTATTCTCCAAAAAGAAATTAGTTTTTCCGAAACCAAATTATTGTATTGTCGGATATAATCCTCACTAAACTCTTCCAATTTTATAGAATTTCCACTTCTTTCTAAAAATTTCTCAAACATACTACTTAACAATTTCTAAGTTTTCAACTAAATTTACATTCATCTTTATTTTTTTCTGCTCCTCTTCTGTTATAGGAGGAGGGTCTGTTATTAATTTTAACAATTCATTTTCAATATTAAGAGAACGACCTTTTTCTATACTTCCCCATTGTGACCCAATGGACGAATTTATTCTTTTATTTCCCATTTGAGTCACCACATCAACATATCCTCCTGCTATCTGATCAGGATTATGTAATGCTGCTAAGCCTTCCAATTCTGAGTCAACCATTGCCTCTATAGCCTTAATATCCATATCTTCATACAATAAAAGATACTCATCAATTTTAGCATTCCTATATCTATCCCTAAAATCTTCTTGAATTTTCTTAGATTTAGGATTACGCCCATATTTTTTAAAATTCTCCCTATTTTTCAGCCACTCAAATATAGTCATATTATTTATTCCATCCTGCTGCATTTGCAATTGCTTCCTCATTTCAATTTCATAAAATGGATCTTTTTGAAATTTCTTCTTTAATTGAAATGGAGGTTTTACAAAAATTACAGAAAGACTTTTCTTATTTGAATCATTGCTAACCGAATCATCTTTCCTCTCGGTAGAAGTTTGATATATAATTGAAACATCCGACACCTTCCACACCTTCTCCCTAACCTCCAGATTATTCCTTTTGATAATCCCCGGTGACAAATACAGCACCATCATCATCGGAGAGTTTCCTACACTCATATACTCTTCTATTTTCACACAGAAGCAGTCCCAGAACCGGAAAATGTCCGCAATCTCCACTTCGTTGTAGATGAAATGGATTTCCCCGTTGTGCATGGCTCCTTCGTTCAGCCAGTCATAGAAGAACTGTTCTTCACCCTTGCACTCAAACGCAAGCGTAATCAGGTCTCCCTCGACCGGCAGATACTCCCGATTGCCGATTTCCTCGCATACTTGGATGTGGAGTTGTATGATTTTTCTCAGATTCGGGTCATCATAGTGCCGGATGTGGCACCGATAGTTATAATAGAGTATCGGCACCTCCATTCCTCTTATTTTCAGAATAGTTTCATAAATCATGATAATACAGTTTCAGGTGAATGACTATGGTAATAGGTCACGGCTGATCCAATAGTATGTCTGCCCGTTGGACTGGAACGGCTTGCCGGCGGCTTCGTCCAGCAGTTTTTTCTTTTCCTTGAAATATTCAATCAGCATGTCCAGCTCCGCATCCGTAATCATTTTCTTTTTCCGCAAGTCCTTGACACGGTAAACTTCAAAGAAAGGATAGTCGGTCGGGCAGGAGGTAAACCTTTGCAAGACCTCTGATAGGGGCATTCTCAGGAAAGTCTTTCTCCCTACCTTGCAATATCTGTCCCTGTTGCGCTCTGAAAGGAAATGTCTGACCAGTTTTCTCCTTGCACGGCGGGTTGAGGCATATTCCGGTGCGTTCAGGCTGTCCGTCTTTACACGTACGGTAGATTCTTCGGCATCTGCCTGTAGGTAGTCGTCCGGACAGTCGCAGATATCCACCTTCGCTTGCTTTTTCTTTTTGACCGCTTCGTATTTATAGTCAACGATCAGCTTGGAGGGTGCTTCCACATACTTTCTCAACCGTTTGAACTCCTCTTCGTTGACAAGCAGATAATAGTCCAGTGTGGAGGACAGCGAGTCCGGCAGTACGATTGGCTGTGCAGGCAGGCTCCAGGCAGGTTCGATATCCGGAAGTACGGATAGCATGGGGTGTACCCCCGACTGGCGGATATGGTAATAAGCTGTCATTGTCGAATCTGTCCTATATCGGTGTGTACCCACTTCGTCGAATGCCCTTGCCAGGCTGTTGCTCAGCAGGGTATTGTCAAACTTCACTTGTATCAGCATGGAATCCACGGCGGTGGTCAGTCCTTCCAGTTCCAGCGATTCGTTCTTTTGCGGAAACACCAGCCATCCCTGTGTCATGCTCCGATTTGGAAAGTCCAGACAATAGGTGTTATGGTTCACCTCCGCATATTCGTTTTCATTTCTGATTTGTTCGGGATATACAATCAGTTCCCGTTTTTTCCGGCTGATGCGTGGTGCCGAGCAATCTATCATGTTCCCGATTTGCAGCACGAAGTTGTTGAAGTTATCCGGTTCTCCTCCGTAGAGCTGGAAGCCGATCATGCGGCAGTTGTTTTTTACCAGCTTGTTCACCAAGGTGGAGTCTGCCCACTCGCTGTTGAACCCTTTATCGCCGATGACAACCAGGATATTGGTTTCATCCGGACATTTGTTGAATTGCTCCACTCCGATCCGAAGGCCGGACCAGCTGCCGAATCGTCCGTATGTAGGTTTCAGTTGCTCGGCATTACGTGCTTTGGCGGAAAGGAAATCAAGCAGCTCCATGTAGTCGGGAGTCAGTTTGCAGATGGGGTCTTTCCGGCTGTCCGGTTCGTTGAAGGTAAGCACGGCACCGAACCTGAAAGAAAAGCTGTCGTCATTCACCAGTTGCGATTGCAGTCCTTGGATGGCATTCACCACGGCTGGAAACCGTTGGATGGTGTTCTCTTTTCCTTCCAGGACAAACATGAGGTTTATTTTTTGCAGGTCCTTCTCTATCTTGTTTTTGAAAGTCCCGTAATAGATTGGATTGCCGTTGACATTCAGCACATAGCTTTCCCGTTTGTCGATGACCGGCATCGGAAGCCGGGTTTTGAAGCAGAAGCTCGTGTCATTGTTCCGGTAGGACAGTACCGGGCTGTAGCGGATAGCAGGCTGGCTGGCCGAAAGTTGCAGTTTCCGCTTCAGGTCGTTGGATGATAGCGGCAAGGTGTCTTTCCGTTCCCTGTCTTTAAAAACAAGCGTGCTGTCCGGCAGCGAGGTTATGTCTATATGGAGCTGCTGTTCGGGGGCGGTCAGCAGGCGTTCGTCTATCCATCCGATGACAGCATGCCCTATGCTGTCTGCGTCAAGCTGCGGCTTGTCTGCCACGAGGGTGCATCCTTTGTCTTCCGATATTTGATAAGGATATACGACACTGTAAAATGGAATCTTGCCAGCCTCTTGTGTCAGGTCTGTATTTTTGAACAGTTTTACGGAGTCGTTGGCAAAATACGTTTTTGGGGTGGCCAATGCCACGCTGTCGTTCAGCATGACCACCTGTTTGTTTTTGAATCCGGTAACAATGTCGGTAAAGCCGCTCCGGGTCAGCAACAGGTCGTTTTGGTTGATCCATCCGCAGTATTTTGCCTGTTTCCATTCTTTCAGTTTCCCGTTTTTCAGAATGGCTGGGTCGTATTGAATGACTCTGAGCCAGTCTCCTTTTCGCTTGATGACGAGAAATGCGTCCATGTATTTCACAGACTGCATCTCGTTCTTTCCGCTCGGACTCAGATAGGATGTTCCTGCTTCATTGGCAAAGACAATCCACGGGGTATGCTTGGGCAGTGTCTGGCTGCGGGGAGCCTTTACCCCTTCTATGGAATAGTTTCGCATATATTCACGGGGTACATTCTTTATCCGCGTAAAACGGTGTACCGGTCCGCAGGATGCCATACAGATGATGCACCCGCAAATCCATCCTCCTTTTATGAGTGTCGATATGCAATTCTTTTTCATGCCTCATTTGTTTTTTTGTTCGGAAAAGCGTTCGTGCTGTGTTACCATCAGCTGCATCACACATTCGTTGCTCAGGTTGTCTCCCATATCGACGAACACCTCGTCTATAAGGGTTTTCCTGCGTGCTATGATTTTCAGTCCTTGGCAATAGGAATAGAAATCATTCTTCTTGCTGTTGTTGACGGTTACCGCTATGTCTGGATTTCCGCAAAGGTATTTCTTCAGGATATAATTGTAATGGGTATTGAACGGCTTGCCGTCCACGATGGCTTGCAAGTGTTCACGGATGTCATTGCCGATGATGACAAGCACGTCTGTCGAGTCGTTCTCCGTATATTGGGGAAGGATTTCAATGGTGTGCCGGACCGGATATTGGGTATTCTCCGTAGTCAGCAGAACCTCGTATATGCCGGGTTCTGTATAGGCGTAGAGTGGGTTCTGCTCCCGCGAATCGACAATTCCGGATTCTCCGAACTGCCAGCGCCATTCTTTCGACGGACCGTATCCTTTGAAAGATACGATTTCTCCTTGAAAGGCGGTTGCCGGTGCTTTCATCCTGACAAGCTCGTCGCTCCCGTAATCATCCCGGCTCCTGTGTACTGTGATGATCTGTTTCCTTTCCAGTCCTCCGTCCACTTGAAGGCGCACTTGGTAGCGTCCCGGTTTCTTGAACACGTATTCTCCGCTCCGTTCGTGTGATATGTCCCCGTTGCCGAATTCCCAAAGCCAGGAGCGTGCGTTGCGGGTGCTGTCTGCATAATGGACCGTTTCTCCGGTTTCCACCTCTATGGGGGTCAGTGTCATACGCACGGTGCGGCTGGAAAAGAACAGCCGGATCAGTATGGCGACAAGGATGCACAGCAGCATGGCTGCGATTACGAACAGAATCTTTCTGGTATAAATTTTTCCCATGTCATTTGTTTTTAGTTCCTGAGCGCAAGTCTTCCTCCTTTTTCTGCAAGCCTATCTCGCACTCCTCCAGATTGGCTTTGAACAGACTTATGTTTTGTCCGATACTCCATAGCTGTTTCCTGTCGGACAGCCACATGGCATAAAAGTCGGCAATGTGCATGAACAGCTTGTATCGCTTGTCCCAGCTGTTCCTTTCGTATGTGTTCCGCAGGTTGTTTATCAGATAATGGATGTCGTCTTCTTCATACTGGGCGTAAACGCCCGGTTCAAATGTTTCTATTTTACGGAACAGGGAGTCCACCGGCAACTGGCTTTCCGCTTGTTCCTGCTGGAAATCCTTGATGCGGTTCATCTTGATCTTTACGAACTCTTTCTGCTCAAACATCTTGAAATCTGAGTTCCACATGAAGATTACCAGACAACACGCTACGGTTGTCAGGAAAAAGAACAGGAATACATAGGCATGTCCCATGAATATTTCCCGTTTGTTCATTGTCTTTCTGTTGTTGTCCATGGCTTTCCGTTTTATTGTTTGTTGCCGCCGGAACCCACATTCAGGTTACGCCTTGTTTTCCAGTTGTCTTGGATGCACTGCATCAGGTCTTTCTTCACCATCTCTTCCTGGATATTCAGCAGACGGATGGAGTCTTTTACCCCGAGGAAGATGTTGAGGTTTTCCAGCAGCTGCCTGTAAAGCCTGCAATCTTTGGTATCCATGCCTTGGACATATTTGAGCAGGTTCATCTTGCGCGCACTGACTACGCTTTGCAGGAGCTTGTCGTTTATTTGCGGTGAAGTGTTCATCAGTTTCATGTACTGGTAGATGGAGTCCATGCTGTTCGACAGGGACAGCTCTTTGGCATAGATATGGTCATATTCCAGTGCCTGCTCCGTGATTCGCTTTACTTCTATGCCGGAGGTTTTCAGGAAACAGGCAAAGATGCTTACCGCAAGGATTGTGCAGCATGTCAGATAGCCCGCGAATCTCAGATAGGCTTTCCTTACTTCTGTGTTGTTTTTCGGTTTCATATAGGATGATGTTTTATATTCATAAATAGGTGCTGATACCCAGATAGGCGCCTTGTTCGGTTGGGGTTCCCAGCCAGAACCGGGCATCTTCCTGCTGGATGATGTAGCGGATTTGTATCTCCTTGTCCGAGGGGAGGAACAGTTCTGTCAGCGCATTCAGTATTTTACTGTCGGCGGCGTCGGGAAAGAAGCTCTCCATCCGTCGGGCGGACAGGGGACCGATTTCCACCAGCATCTGGTAGGTGCCGTCGGCAAAACTGTTTCCCAGAACCATGTCGTCTCCCAGAATGCAGCTTCCTAATTTGGGAATAAGGCAGGAATCCACTTCCACTACGCATTTGTCTCCTCTCTTGATATGTACGGGCACACCGGTCAGAATGGTCATGCACTCGCCGGTTTTGGAGAGGCTCGCTGTAATCTGTTCCATATAGGCCAGCATATGGACAAGCATGACCGCCAGATGGGTCGGCAGCAATTCCAGTACGGGCCATTGACCGGAAAAGATGCTTACGAAATCCGGATGTATGTTCATCTCGTCAATGCGGCGTTCCTTGTTCTGGAAGGCTACCAGCATATGGTCCAGGGAGATTTCGAAAGGCTTGAAGAAACGGCGGGCGAAAAATTCCTCTTCACGGTGGATGCGGATTTCGTCCAGCACCTGTTCCTTCGATATTTTCTCGGACTGGTAAAGGTTCTTGTGGAATATGCCTTCGGGCAGCTCGTCATAAAGGCTTCTCCTGTTCACATAAAGATACAGGTAATCCGTCAGGTCATAATGGGAATATTCCGGGTGGATGTCATGGATGTCTTTCGAGAATCCGCGCCGGATGTCTCCCCGTCTGAATATGAGGGTACGCTCTGCATCATACCCGGCCTCTTTCAGTCCGCTGGCCACCACTTCCGCCTTGAAGTCGGTATCCGGCAGGTTGAATGAATGGGAATGTTCGTCAAACCGTACTATTTTATCTTGTTCTTCCGTCATGTCCGTTCGCTTATAGGGGATTAGTCCAGTATGTTCCAGCGTGACTCGCTCGATTCTTTCGGTTGTCTGGAGCGTTCGGCGACAACGATGTTTTCCTTGTGCTTGCCGATATATTCCAGACGGCTGAGGGTTGTCCACAGGTCGTTGAACAGGTATAGGAAACGTTCCGCCGTAACCATCAGTTGGCGGATATTGTGGTGGTTGTACAGCAGCCCGCAGTTTTCCCTCAGCAGGCCTTCGTAGGCACCGGGAGTGATGCCGTTCCATTCGTTGAAGTATTTCAGCAGGTCCTCCTTGTCTTCCTTGTCCATGAAACTCAGGCATACATACAGGCGGTGAGCCAATGTGGAGAATACATTCAGGAAGTGTAGCGGTGAATAGTATTGCCCCTCGTTGCGGAAGGAGAAGTAGATATCGGATATGAACAGCATGACATGGCGGCACAGCATACCGATGTTGGTGGCCAGGCTGGTCTGTTTTTCTGCATTCTCCACTTTGGCAAGGATGTCAAACGAAGCTTTTTCTATGGAATCCACAAGTTGCCCGAATTTGGTATAGTAGCCTTTCAGGTCCGGATGGCTGGACATGCTTGTGCATGGCGGGATGAAGTTTCCGTCCACTTCACAGCGGTTTCCGTTCTTGCGCAGGCGGCCGATCAGCAGAAAGTGTCTTCCCAGCTCGCTTCCGTCGGTCTGTCCGCTCGGCAGCACGCTCAACGCATATTTGGGTAAGGCATTGGGCTGGCGTGGACTGATTTCCTTCTCGTTCGGAATGCCCGAAGGAAGATGCTCGAAAGGGTCTGCCATCAGTATGACATCCCACCGCTTGTCCTTTTCTTCTTCCTCTTCTGCAGGGATATGGAAACTGGCGGTGAGTTCGTCATCCTCACCGGCATCATAATCTATCAGGTAACCTCCGGAAGTAAGGGCGTGACAACGTTTCAGACGGACTTCCAAGGTGCCTGTAACGAGTTCCGTAATGCTGAAATCGCCGGAAACCGGTTCTCCTTTCTTGAATGGCAGGAGTCCGTAGGTATTGCGGTTCAGATGAAATGACTGGTATTCGCACAACCGGTCCGTAAAGTGGTCTTCCTGTTGGGTGAAATGCCCTTTGTTGACAGGCATTCCGTCCGCCCAGTTTACCAGCGGATATTTTTTCTTTTGGCTCTGTTTTCCTATCATAATGTTTCTATTTAATATTCGTTATACTTTATAAGTTCGTTTGCCACACGCTTGGCTATGATTACATCGTGTCTTTTCAGCTTGTTGCCGGCAAGTGTAACGTCGGGGTCTATATAGCGCCGTCTCTTGAAAAAGGACGGTTTGGTATAGAATACCCATTCGTAATAGGCTCCTCCTTCATTCTTATATACGATGGGCGAAGACGGTGATTTGAGGTTGCAGTCGTCAATCATGCGCTGGAACCACTGCCCGAAGATGACATCCTCGGATGCCTTGCCGGTTATGCGTTCCGATGCGGGGTCATCCACCCTGCGGAATATGTCCACATCCATTACGATGCTCCGTTCACGGTTGATGTACAAGGTATCCGAGTCATATTCCTCCGAATATTTCCATACTTTATAAATTTCAATGGGTATGTCGAAATAGCTGTTCACCGTTTGGGAATACAGGAGTGGAAATGCAAAGGGCAGCAGGCAGGTGGAGGCCCAGATGCCGTACTGGAGTTCGTTGCAGAGGTTGAACACTACGGAAAAAAGTCCGGCCCCCAGAAGCATGACCGTAACCGTCAGCAGGCATTGGATGCCGAAAGAAGGCATTTCCTTGCTTGATGCGAACACTTTGCGAAGGATGAGCCGGTTGTAATATCCGGCAGTCCAGTACAGGATGACCAGCAGGATATAGGCATAGGGCATGAAATTATAGTCCATGAATCCGGACAGGCCGGGCAGGGCAAGGATTATGCCGCACAGCAGCAGATACGCAATCAGTTTTTTGTTGTTGAGCAGCTTGTTCTTGCGTGCGATAAAATAGGCTGCGATTCCGAAAATCACGGTCAGCAGCGGCATCAGCAGGTACGATGAAATGAGATGTTGGGTAACTGGGTTCATAAGTATGGTATTTATGCTTTATTGTATTCTATGAATATCCGGTAATTGAATGTGTCCGGCGAACAGGCCGAGAGTTTGGTACGCAGGTTGTCTTTTATCTGTTTTTCCTGCGAAGGCTCATCCAGTTTCGTTCCAAGAATCAGATGGACTTCTTTGGTTCGGATCAGTCCTTCGTGCGGCATCGGGCTGATTTCCACCCCGTTCCGGATTTCTGTCCGCACCAGCAGTTCGCCGAGTTCTTTTTTGCAGAAGCTGGCTATGTCGTTCTGTGTCAGGACACGGCCGTGCGAAATGAAGGCGTATTTGTAGATGTCAATCCGTTCTCTGTTTTGGGGGGCTTGTTTCCCGCCGTAGGTGGTACTGACCAGAGCCAGTGTCTTCGGGTCCAGGTAAGTGGTGGCATTGGGGGACAGGTTTACGCCTGCCTGTATCCGGTTTCCTACCTCACAGTTGGTTGTCCAGTATTTGACGGTAATCTGCCCCTTGCCGGACAGTTCGTCAATCATAAGGTAATAAGGTGTTTCCCTGAACTCGTTCATGTTGTCTGCCGTCTGTTTCATTTGCGCCATCAGCTGCTCCATCTGGATGGTAAGTGCCTGTAGCTTGATGCTTGATACGGCATTGAAGGCATGGGTCTCGTCATCCAGCAGGTCGGACAGATAGCCGAGCAGCTCCTTGGCGGAACGGGAGTCGAAACGCTCGCATCCTCCTTTGCGAATGGAGTAGGTTCCATAGCTTTCCGTGGAATCCTTTGCGGGATAGAGGAGTTCATGGTAGTTCTTTCCGTCAGAATCCTTCACGCTGTGTACGGACAGAAGGGATTCGTAGCTGCCCGTGCGCAAGGGTATCACCCTGAAAGTTTCCTCAAGGGTGGTCGTCTGTTCGTGAAGCGTCTTGTTCTCTACAGGCACGATATTGATGCCGGCATGAAGTTCTTCAAGGACTTCCGCTGTGAAATGGGCGGGGAACTGTATCTTCACCCATACCAGCTTGTCCTGCATCTTCTCCAGAACGGCCTCTTTGAAACAGGACCGCAGGGTGTCCGGAAGGTTTTTCCTGCAGGAACCGTCGAGTGGAAAGGACTGCGATACCTTCAGAAAATGTTTGCTGTAAATATCCATGACTTCCTTGTCTATGACGGACATTACGTCATAGTCTTGGAAAAAGGCACGGGTTGGTTCTTTCTGTATGGTTGTCTTTTCATGGATTCCCCCTTCCATCATGACTGTTTTCCCTTCTACGGACCATTCCGTACAGGGGAGCAGGAGCAGATATTCATAGCTTTCCGTAAGGTTGGGAAAATCCAGATAGAACAAAAAGTCTTCAAGGTCGGAAATGGATTCATCCACCGCCATTCCTAACCAGACGGTACGCGGAGGCATCCTTGTCTCTGCACGGGCAATCATGGTCTTCTCCAAGGTAGGGGCTATCCGGTAGAGAAGGTCGTCGCAGACCATATATTTCACGTCGGCTTTGTGCAGCAGGGTATCGCAGGCGGGATAAAACGATACGCTTCCGGTCGATAGCTTCCGGGTAAGCGAGTCGCTCTCGTAATACATGCCCGATTCCCGGGTTATCAGGTAACACGGTTCTATGGGATAGGCGTGTACGATGCCGTGTGCGGGAAAGGGTGAGGTAAGGATGTCTGGAGTAAGGATTCGGGCGGTCTTTTCCAGCAGCCTTGTCTCGATGGCGGTAAAATCCTCTCCCAGCATATATATCTCGTTGGACAACGCTTCCAGCAGGAGCTTGACAACCGGGTCGAAGTTTTCCGCCTTTTTTATTCCCCAGAAAGCCGCAGCGTATTTCAGCATACGGTTTCTGATTTGCTCTTTATTGTATTTTTCTGTACTCATAATCCTTTCATCGGGTTGAAATCGGTCCTAAATAGATTACATAATAGAAACACCGTTTTTCTCCGGTATGTACCAGGGTTCCATATACATATACTTGTACACGTTTCTTTACGGCGGGAGCGTCAAATACATTGTCCTGTCGGGTGGTATCATCAATGATGACACGTACATTTACACCTGTAAGCCGCTTCTCGTGCCGGGTAATTGCCTTGGTTATGTATTCCGAGAATTGTCCTTCCCAACGGGTGTGTGAAACAATGCTTTCAAAGTCGAGAAAAAAGATCTCACAGCCGAACTCCTTGTCAAAGGCATGTTCGCCGGGAGCCGTACTGATCAGCAGTTCGATAAACTGGTCGATGGACTCGATTTCCGAGCAGGATGCAAGACGGCTGTTTTCCACATCCTCGCTGAGCAGGGCTTCAAAATCCAGGGGCAATTTGCAAAACTTTGTTTCCATACTTATCAGTGCCATTCGTTTTCAAATTCTTCGTCTATGAACTTCAGTGTTCTTGCGGCAAACAGAAGGACGATGCTGCTGGAATTGGATATACGGTCAACCTTGCGTTGCAGACGGATGCAGTTCCCATCCACAAAGCGCAAGGCAAATGCCGCTTGTTGGTCGGGTTGCTCCTTCTGGTAGATCCGTATTTCGCCGTCTTCACGGGAGTGGCTGTATGCGGCCCATCTCAACAGCTCGTCACCCGGCATCCCGCTGAGGGTACAGGTGACGAATCCGCCGTAGGCTTCACCTTCAGGCAATCCGTCACGGTCTGTATTCCGCTTGAATTGCAGGTCGAATTCTTCAATGCTGTATGTCTCATGGCAGACGGACAGCCGCATCACGTAGCGGTCATCCGGCATTGAGGATTTTTTGTTTTTGAACAATGAAGTGAACCAGTTCATGATTATAAGTTTAAGTGACACGAATCGCCGGTCTCCATTTCCCGGAAGTGGATGAATAGTGATATACGGCTCTCTTTGGTTGTTGAATGCACATTGAAATCAAGGCATTTTGCTCCCTTGAAACGGATGATCTCTTTGGGAGTACCGGGCAGGCCGGAAGTGTTCATCACCTCTCCGTCCTTCAGGATTCTTGAATTGAACATCCATTCCAAGAGTTCCTCTGTAGGAAAGCCGGCAATGCTTACCCGTATTTTACCGCCGTAGGTCTTCCCGGTTACCTTTCCGTTAGGAGTGGTTTCTTTCCGGAAGTCATACTCGTAGCCCAGCAGGTCGTATGCCTGCACTTCTTCATGCTCCGAGGGTTCGGCTGTCCAGAACTTGATATACGATTGTGCACTCATATCCTTATGCTATTTTATTCTTCTTCACTCATCAGATTGGTTTGCAGCATGGCGGTCAGGGTCCGTTCCTCGTTCATGCGTGATTCAACGAACAGTACCGTGTCTTGGCTGTCCAGATGCTTGCGTACATAGGCTCGCAGGTAGGCTTTGAATGCCTGTACCTTTGTCCGGTATTCCTCTAATGGGAGGGCAAAGATGTTTTGCATTCCCAATCGCTCCAGTCCATATTTTTCCAATTCACTTTCCAATGCTTTCTTTTGTTTATCATCGAAAATTATATAAATAATTATTACTTTGTACTTCTTCATACAATTTTATATATACATAAATTTACCTTTAAAATAAAATGCACAAAAAAAGTATATCAAAAAAATCAAGATAGTAAAAATTATAAAATACACATTTTTTGTTTGTTGTCTAATCTCTCTATAAGTGTTTCTTCCTATTCTCGCTTTTTTTTCTGGAAAAAAAAGAAATCCATTAAAAGAATAAATGAAACCTATAAATATAAAATGGGTCAAAGGATGAGCAATATACTTTACAATTCCATGAACAAATGTAACATTTATAAAACAACCTAATATACTAAATATCATATATATGACAAAACTGAAAAATAAAACTGAAAATGTTTTATTTTCTTCCATGTTTTTACCTAAGGAATCGTAGATAAAAAAAATCATAAAATACCAATATCTATACCAATTCATACGCTATTTCCCCATTATCCACGGAGCCATCATTACTCCGCTTTCGTTCACCTGATTCATATACATTTTATACAAATTATTAGATACATCTTGAAATAAACCACCCCATCCATTAGGATAATATATATCAACCACTGTATATGTAGTAGAAATCAAAAATCCAGGCAATAAACACAAACCAATAACATTAAAAATTTCGTCAACAATAGCTTTTTCTATTGAAATATTACCCTTGTTATAATCGAGAATTGTACAATAGGCACTAAAAAGAGCTGAAGTATATCCAAAATAATGTAAATATTTAGCTGTTTTTTCTATAAATTCACCAGATATGCGACCAACATTATATCCAGGCAAAGCAGGTTTATATATAGGACCATCAGAATAATAGATAGGTCTAAAAGGATGAATTCTTTCTACAACAGGATTTAAGCCTGTTTCAATCACTCCAGCAACAAGTCCTGTTGTTGTATTATAGTTTCCAAGTTCTATTAATATATCTGATATATCACGAGATTGTCCACATATATTATCAACAATTTCTTCACCATACGTTATCGTTTTAAAATAAGATTGGTTATTTTCATTATTATAGATACCTATGCTTACACTATAAAAATCAGATGATTCATTTATTTCAACACCAATCTTGTATTTACTTGGGTCTGATGGAACTGTAATTTTATCCATGCCTATTTGAAAAGTTATAGTTCCATCACCATTATCTTTCTTTATCTGGTTGATTATATCCTCCGAAGAATAATCCATGCTCCTAAACACAGCTTGAGGAGATGTATCCCAAACTTGTTGCCTAACAGGATAATTTACCCAAGTATTCCACTGTACTCTATTATTCTCTATGTGAGGCATTTGTACGGGTAGATAGTTAGGAAAAGTATATCCCATACCTTTGACAAAACCGGTATAAGGAAGTCCCATGTTTTGCAAAAAAAGATACTCTTCAAATGATATTACTTGATTTGTTTTATATTGCATAATTTCTTATTTCACCCACCGATTATCAAATTCAATACCATTCACGCTTACACTCTCAGGAGAGAGAATCAAAGTAGTTGACAATCCTTGCCCCAAAGCTTCGACAACCCGTTTCAGATTGACACAGTACGCATTCGTAAACGCCACCTCAAATATCACCCCGGATGTTCCGGTCTTGAACAGAACTGCCCCGTTCTTTTTCACCCACGGTTTCACAGCCCATCCGTAGATGTTGCTTTTCACCGTCTGCGAAAGGGTTATCATGATTCGTCCCCCTCGCACTTCGCCTTCCGGTTGGTTCTTTAGGTTATCTACTGGCTGGTGAAAACCTATTTTGAACTGTTCCACTGCATATTCGTCACCGTCAACGCTGAATATGACATTCACGTTGCTGTCCACTTGCGGAAAATTAAAAACTCCCATAACGCTGTTGTTTTTAAAACACCCACTGATTTTCAAACTCTTCTGTACCGAATGCCAGTTTCTGTGCCTGTACGGTCAGTTTGGTCGCAATATAGCTTTTGCCCTGCCGGATATAGCTGATTTCCATATCCACACAGGTCGCTTTCTCAAACAGTATCTTTTCGAGTGTGGAGCCTTGGTTGTCATGAACTACGATGGCTCCGCTCTGGTATTTACGGGCATCCAGCATCCACTGGATCATGTCACGGTTGGGAAGATGAGGGTAGGTTACATAAAACGTGCCGCCTTTTACCTCGGTCTGTGCCTGTCCTTTGATATCTATCCCTTGGGCAAATCCGAATTCGCAGCCGATGAGCTGGTAGCTGTCCTTGTACATGTCGGTCAGTGAGGAGGCAGCCAGGTTGCCTATCTTTAAGAATACGGTATATCCAAACATACGATACTTGATTATTGGTGAATATTCCAGGTTAATTCATTCTGTTCGTCCAGACCTACCTCCAGACTTTTTCCTTTGCCCAGCTCCTCGTTGATGATAAGCCGTGAAATCGGTCTGCGCAGATAGTTACGGATCACACCGGCCACTTGGCGGGCACCGTATTTGGGCGTGAATCCTTTGTGTGCAAGCATCTTACGGGCATCATCGGTGATGGTTATGCCGATACCCTGCTTGTCCAGAAGTTTTCTGACTCCGTTGAACTGTATGTCGAATATTTTCAGGAGTATGTCTTCGCGGATGGGGGAGAACGGAACGATTTCAGACAGGCGTGCCAGAAATTCCGGACGGAAATGTTGCCCCATCACCTCCATGATCTGGGTGGTGGACGGAACATTGCCGGACTCAAGTTGCTTGGTCAGCCACTCGCTTCCTACATTGGATGTGAACAGCACGATGGAGTTGGAGAAATCCCCTTCCTTGCCCAGACGGTCATGCAGTTTTCCCTCGTCCATGATTTGCAGGAAAATGTCATATACGGACGGATGCGCTTTCTCTATTTCATCAAAGAGGACAACGGCGTATGGCTGTTGCCGTATTTTATTGACCAGCATGCCGCCTTCCTCATAGCCCACATATCCCGGAGGCGCTCCGTACAGCAGGGCAGCGGAGTGTTCTTCCTTGAACTCGGACATGTCAAAGCGGATCATGGATTTCTCGTCATTGAACAGGGCTTCCGCCAGTGCTTTGGCAAGTTCGGTCTTGCCGGTACCGGTGGGTCCCAGCAGGAAGAAGGAGCCGATGGGCTGTCCCGGCTTGTTCATGCCGCTACGGGATTCCAGGATGGCATCCGTCAATGTCTTCAGGGCCTGGTCCTGTCCGACGACGCGTCGCCTCAGATAATCTTCCATATTGAGTAGCCGTTCCTTTTCCTGCGACTGTATCTTGCCGATAGGGATGCCTGTCTTGCTGGCGACAACGGCGGCTACCTCATAGATACCCACCTCCTCTATTTTCTTCTCTGCAAATTGGAGGAGGACGTTCAATGCGTTTCTCAGATAGCCGGTCAGTTCTTCATACTCCTGCAATTCATGAATGTCCGCTTCATCGGGTATGACTCCTAAAAGGATGGGGCTTAATTTGTTGTGCATTACGAAAAGCAGCGTTTTCAGTTCTTCGGTCTTTTCCTGAAGGTCCTTTTCGTCCTTTTCTATTTCATCCAGCCCGGACAGCAGGGTCTCCACATTCTTCTTTCCTGTTTCATTGACCATCTTGATGGCGGAGAGCGTCATGTCCAGCAGACCGATGGCGGAATCAGGCAGACGGCGGTCTTTGATATACCGTTTGGCAAGACGGACACATTCGGCTACGGCTTCGTTGCTGATTCTTACATGATGGTAGTCCACGTATTGTTTCTGCACGGAGTGTAGCATCTGGATAGCGGACTTTATGTCCGGTTCGCTTACCTGTATGACCTCGAAACGGCGGCTGAAAGCATGGTCCGGCTCGATTATTTTGCGGTATTCGTCAATGGTGGTGGCACCGATGACGGTCAGGTCGCCGTGCGACAGTTCGGATTTCAATACATTTCCCGCACCGGTATTTCCTTGTCGGTTGTCCAGCAATACATGGATTTCGTCAATAAACAGGATTGCATTGTCGATATTCCGCAATTCTTTCAAGATGTTTTTCAGGCGGTCCTCGATTTCCCCCTTGTAGGTGGCTCCCGCAATCAGGGAGGCGTTGTCCAGTTCAAATACACGGGTTTCTTCCAGAAACGAGGGTACTTTATGGTTGACTATGTCCCAGGCAAGTCCGTAAACCAGTGCTGTCTTTCCTACTCCGGCATCACCGACAATCAGGACATTGGACTTGCTCCGGCTTCCCAGTATCTCCATGATCATACGGTTTTCACGGTCGCGGTTGATGACCGGATGCAGCTTGTTGGCCGCATCTTCGGTTAGATCCACACAGTATTTGCCCAAGAAGGAGGATGAGGCGGAAGTCGGGGCATAGGACTTCTCCGTGGCGGCGGAAGGACATGCCGGCTGCCCGTTACCTATATATATGGAATGGATATCCTTTTCCAGAATGGGGAAAGACCTGAGCTGGTCGCTGGAAAAAGCGACACCGGGCTTTGCCAGTGCCAATAACACACAGATGGGATTGATGTCGAACAGCCCGAACTGGATTCGTGCATCGTCTGCGGCACGGAAAACGGCGTCAATCCGTTCCGAAGGCTTGATTTCGGACAACTGGGTGGATTTCGGGCATTGTTCGATATACACATCCGCCCATTCCTCCAGATAGCCTAAATCCTTGCCTATACTTATTATAAAATCTCTTAACCCTACATCTTTATGAAGTAGAGCCTTCAACAAATGCGAGGGTGTATAACACTCGTTCGCATTTTCACGAGCCACTGCAAGTGCTATGTTAAGCGCAATTTTTACAGAATCATCAAGATTGATGAAACCAACTCCTGTTTCCATAATCGTAAGATTTAAAAATTGCGCAGGAGAACATTGCAAATATAAGGCAAAAAAAATAATTCGGCTATTGTTGGCAGCGTTTTTTTTATGCTTATGGGCATATTTTCGGTAAAAACAAGAAAAAATCATCAAAAGTTCTTTGTAGTTTTCAGAAAATGCCATATATTGGGCGCAGAAATTGAAGGACAAAGATAGGACTGTAGCAGGCCTCCTTTGACCGAATATTTCAAAATCAACTTATTTTTTAATTTAAAACTTTGAGAATATGGCATTTAAAGCGTCATTTAAGTTTTCGGACTCAAGAGAGTTTGATGTACTGACCTGGAGAGTTAAGTTCAATCGTGATGTGGACCCCAAAGGCCGTCCGGCATCTGACATTTATGGTGGCACAATCTATGTGGAAATCGAATCAACTCCCGATACCATTGTGCTGGATAAGATGTTCAAGCAGTACCAGCCCGTAAACGGAAACATCGTCTTCAAGAAAGCGGATGAAGATGCCAAAATGAAGGAATTGGTGTTCGAAAATGGTTATGTGGTGGATTACGAAGAGGCACTGAATGTGGCTAACCCTTATCCGATGACAATCAAGTTCGCCATTTCTGCACAGACCGTGAAGATGGACGAGGCTACATTTGTACAGGATTGGCCGGAAAACAACTAATGGTTGTTTCCTAATCAAAGTTTTAAGGTGCCGGAATATACCAATTCCGGTTATTTCGGCACCAAAAAACATACCGACCAGTCGGATTATTTATTTAAAATCATAGTTTAAGATAGTATGGGAGCAAGTTTTCTGAATTTGGTGGCTACTAAAGTAACCGTGAAAGGAGAAGAACAGAAATTCGTTTCACTGCATCTCCGTCAGGGTTTCAACCGGCATCACACCTTCACTGTGGTGGTGAATTATCTGTCGCCTAACAATACGTTCCAACAGACCCCGGAAAAATTCATCGGCTACATCGGGGAGACTGCCAGCATTTCATTTGTCCATAGGCAGACGGGTGAAAGTTATGACTTCGAGGGAATCATCACTCAAGTGGAAATGGTTGGAAGCATGGGCGAGACAGGCGGAGTGGCCATTCACGGAACAAGCCCTACGATACTGTATGAGAACAACAGGACACTCGATTCTTGGATGGATCAGTCCCTCTCTACCATAATAAAGGAGGTGACGCAGGAGTATGGAAAGGTCAATTTGGTTTCCAATCCCAAGTATGCGGCGCCCATACCCTACATGGCGCAGTATAACGAGAGTGTCTTTGACTTTATGAATCGCCTTTCGGCTCTTTATGGGGAGTGGTTCTATTATGACGGGACGAAAGTTTATTTCGGCAAGCCTGACAGGGACAATACGGAGAAGATTGTTTATGACATGGATTTGGAGGAGGTACGTCTGGTTGCCAATCTGGTACCGGGTAAATCCGCAAGATACGATTATGTAGCGCAGGAGAACAAACAGCATAATGCGGATACGCCTGCCAAACCGGATGGCATGAACGACCTTCAGTCTATTGCACACAGCTGCTCTGAGAAGGCATATACCGCAAAAACGACCTCGGCTGCCGACCCCCATGTAACGGACAAGGCGGAACTGGACGAACAGATGAGGATTGTAAAGAATGCGTCTGGTGCCAATCTTCTGAACATCAAAGGCATAGGAAAGACTTGCCGGATAAGGATTGGTGAAATCATCGATGTTTCTTTCCCTGACAGGATGAAACTGCCTCCTTTAGGCAAGTTCCGTATTGTCGGGATTGAGCATGAGGTACGCCGTGACGGACATTACTCCAATAGTTTTGTCGGTGTGCCGGACGGTACGGTACATATTCCTGTTCCCGATGTGAAGCGGCCGTTGGCGTTGCCGGAACTGGCTACGGTGAAGGAAAACAACGACGACAAGGGACAGGGACGTGTGAAGGTGGCTTTCGACTGGCAGAAAAACGGCAAGACAACCAATTGGATCAGGGTGCAGACTCCTAATGCGGGAGTAAGTGGTGCGGTTCCCAAGAATCGCGGATGGGTATTTGTTCCGGAAGTCGGCGATCAGGTTATGGTAAGCTACGAGCATGGCAACCCGGACCGCCCCTATGTTACGGGATCGGTGTTCCATTCCGGTTCTGGTAAAGGAGGGGACAAGGACAACAAGGTCAAGAGCATTATCACACGCAGCGGCAATGCCATCGTTTTCGATGATGAAACGGGAAGCATCGTTATTACCGACCAGACGGGAAAACAGCTGATCATGTTGAATGGCACGGATGCCATTACCGTCATGGCGAAAAAGAGCATTACCCTTACCAACGAGGCGGAATCGGTCATCGTAATGGATGATAAGTCGATAGGCTTGCAGGCCGATACCATTGCTCTCGAAGGCAGGAAAAGTGTAACATTGCTGTCCGGCAACGAATGTATGGTGCTCAGCAGCGAAAAGAGTATAATTAGCAGCAGCGGTACCAATATCAAACAGGAGGCGGCAAAGGATTACGATGTTGCTGCAAAGAACGGAACGGTCAACGGTGTAAATCTGATGATAGAGGGAAAGGGAAACGTAACGGTTTCGGGAGGAATAGTAAAGTTTAACTCATAATTCGGTTGGCTATGGGAGCATCTGCATCTGTGATACAGGAATATTACAAAGCGGTCGATTACTGGGCGGACATAGTCGGCAACAGGGACTGGAAACTGTCTGTATGGATTGTCGGGCAGAACGATGTGGACTTGGTGGACAGGTTTCTGGAAATAGAACGTTCTCCGGTAGGGCAGTTCGATGACATATTCTTTCGTTTTGATACGCCGTACAGGGGGGATGACGAGGAATACACTGAACAGCTCTGGCAGGAATATGCGGGTTGGTTTTCAGAAAAGGTTGAGGAGAAGTATGATATTCTCAGGGCTCTGAGGCACGACGGGTTGCTGAAGGAAGAATACATTCCTGATGTGTCGGTTGAGCATACGGCGGGCAACTTGTGGAGAGAGATGTTGCGTTTCAAGGCATGTATCTCCCGGTTGGATGATGCCTTTTTCTGTCTGTACTTTCCTCCGGAACAGGAAAGGGGGTATTCCCGGACAGGATGGTTCGGCAATGTGCTGAAAGAAGGTGTTCCGCAGGGAATCCGGATGACAACCGTTGACTTGAAAAAGAACAGGAGTATCCGATTGGGTGAGTCTCGGGAAGTGGTTTGCATACGCCCGCAGTTCGATATGGCGGCGGCTTTGCATAACCGGATGGCACAGTCGGATAGCGGTAACGACCTGATTGCACCTGAAAATCGGTTCAAGCAGCAGGTTACGGTTGTCATGGATTCTACACAAAAGCAGGATTGGAAATTATTGGACAGGGAAATCCGAAAACTGTTGGATATTGCACAGGAAATAAAGGATACGAATATCCGGATTTCCGCTCTGCTTATCGCATCCGAGGCATGTTATGCTATCAGGGAATATAAGCATAGCATGAAATACAGCGACGAAACCGTCCGGGAGGCGGAAAAGGCGATGCAGGGCGGTGAAACGGCAGGATATAGTTATTGGAAAATGGCTGTTTCCATGAAAGCGGCCATTCTGACAGCCGGGAAAAAACGGGAGGAAGCGGTTGCCTTGTATGACATGATGGCTAAAAAAGCCGTCATGCAAAAGGACCCTTATTATGTCATGGAAGGCTATCGCATGTGTGGTTTCCTGCGCTATGAGGATGGAAAGATGGAACAGGCTTTCGAATATTTTTTGCTTGCCCTGGCAGGAGGCAGCTACCTTTCTGCCGAAATCAGGCGGGGTTCCACGTTCGTTTATGCGGCGTATCTGGCTCTTCATACGGGAAGGCTGGTTCGTGCTCCGATTGATGTCGGGATATTGGAACGGCAGCTCTGCGAATGGATTGGGGAGGATTGGAAGGAACTGGTGGACAATCCGGATATGCAGCAGGCGAAGGCCAGAAGAAGGGGAAGTTTTTTCAGTTGAGCGAGATTTAATTAATATATATTTTAAATTTAAAATTGAATAAGTATGGATCTTGGTAATTATGGAATCGGCGGAAACGAAGTGAAGATTGACGCTTCCGAAGGTATTGCGGAAATTCCACAAAATCGAACCTTATTGGTGGAACAGCTGACGAAGGATGAGCCGGTGGCTCCCGAAGTGGTTGCCGGTCTGACCAACATTGACGAAGTCTTTGCACATTTCCGGCCGGAAATAGATATCGAGTTCGCGGATGCGGACGGTGCTCCCGTAGAGGAAAATTTCCGTTTCCACAATGTCGGTGATTTTTCTGTCAGGAAAATGACGGAACAGAGTTCATTCTTGTCCGGCCTGAATGCGGAAAAGCAGTTTGCGGACAGGATGGAGAAGTCGTTGCGTTCCAACAAGGTGCTGCAACGGGTGCTGGAAAATCCGGAGACACGTGGAGCGTTTGTCAATGCGATTTCTGCCATTTTGGACGATTTGAAGAACAATGAGAAGTCTAACCCCACTAATGAATGATAGTTATGAGCGAACAGAATACACAAAGAGAAGCAGCCGTACAGCAGCAACAGGCTGTGGCGCAGTCCAGAAATCTGAACGCTGAATTGCAGATTCTGGCTAAGTTTGGCGGTTTCAATGTCTTGGAATCTTCCGTGGACGGCATACAGAACATGAATCCGGAGCGTAAGGCACGGCGGAACATATTCCTTTCCGACCCCGAACGGGCGGCTGAGCGCAAGGAGCTGGAAAAACGGCTTGAGATGTGGGTCGATATGTTGAAAGGCAACAAATCCATCAGCGAGATGGTGGAACTGTGCCAGAAGAAGTCTGCGGCGGTGTCCGGTCTGCTATCCCAGAACCAGCTGAAAGCGGTGGAAGAGGTCAGGCAGTTGGAGAAGTCCTACCGCACGGTCATGCTCTTCTACAAGAATACGGATTCCGACAAGATCAAGAATATCTCCATTGTAAACGCTTCGATGAGCCAGCTTACCGATTTGGACAACTCCTTCTTTATCGATGCCATTGCAAACGAGCTTCGTGCGAATTATGACCGTTTGGACTTGCGTACCAACTATTCCCTGCTGGTTATCCCGGGATATTTGGGTTCCAACAAGGTTGTTGAAAAATGGGCAAAGATTGCGCATGACAACAAGGTGATGATTTACACGGATTTCGCTGATCTGGAAAAACCGGATGATGTCATTGAAATGTTCTTTGATTCCAATCTTTCGGGAGGCGATGTGTACAAGTCCAACGTATGTATGACCTGCAACTATCTGGTAGGACGGGGACGCTATGCGGAACTGGGCGAAACCGAAGACTTGCTGATTCCTCCTTCTGCGGCATTGGCCGGCAGTGTGTACAAGACGGTAATGGCACAGGTTACCGCCGGTAAGAAGTATGGTTCCATGAGCGAGGTGGACGGGGTGGCCTTCAACCTGAAAAAAAGCGAGATTTCCGAAATCGAGAAGATTGGCCTGATTCCGATGGTGAAGGAATACGGCAAGGTGATGGCTTTCTCTGCCAAGACATTGTTCAACGGGGACAACTTGGGATTGCAGACCTATTCCGTAGTCCGTGTGTTCGATTGGGTAACGAAAGTGCTGATGGATTTCCTCAACCGCCGTGCCTTTGAGAACTGGAACAGCAAGGCGGAAAGGGATTTGCGTGGTCAGATCAGCAAGTTTTTGGATAGCATACAGGGTCCCGGACGCTTGATTGAGAAATTCAAGATTCTTCGTTTCGAGCGCGATCCGAAGCAGAAAGACCGTATTTTCCTCGACATTCACCTGACTCCTTATTTCCCGGCAAAGAGTTTTGTCATCAAGTTGGAAGGTACAAAAGGGGATGACGAGAACGACTGGAACAGCGACTATGCACAGGATGCATAGGTAAGTCCTTACAGGGACAGCCGGAGTGTGCCGGTTGGAATGCCCGGTTGTCTCTTTTTCACATTCTAAAAAATTCTCACCATGTCAGATGTGTTCAAGAATATAGCTGACGCCGCCGGTAGCAGCAGCGTCAGACGGGGCTTTGCCGACCTTTTTTCAGCCTCCAAGGCGGCTTTGGACGAGATTCAGGCGGGTCTGGGCGGAATCCTTCCTTCCATGCCGGGTATGCCTGTCGCCAAGTTCGGCGACCTGTCCATCGGGATAGACATGCATCCTACCGTTACCCCTCCCTCTCCCATCATGCCTGTGCCTCATGTAGGCAAAGTGTACGACCTCATGGCAGACCTCATGGCCGGCATGGCGGCTGCCATGCCGCCTGCGGCTGATGGAGTGGCCGGAGTGGCGTGCAACATCCTCAAGAGCATGGCTCCGTCGGTCAAGGTGCATAACCAGTGGATTGCGCAGGCAGGTATCGGCATCGTGCATCTGCCGGCATTTGTATTGCATCCGGCCCCGTTGGTCAGCGGTATGTCCGAGTCCGAGATGTGGATGGGCAGTTCCACTGTCCTGGCGGACGGTGCGCCATGTTCCTCCCTCACACATCCGGCACTCTCATGCAACATTGTGGGAATACCGACGATTCCCCGCAAGGGAAAGCCCAGGAAGGTGAGCAAGGCCCTGCTTGCCCCCACTTCCATGCTCTCCACCATCACATCCGTAGGAAATCCCGTGCTTGTGGGAGGACCGCCTACCATTGATGTATTTGCGCTGGCGATGAAGTTCGGACTGAAAGGCTTGGGCAAGATGTGGAAGAAGATAGGCGACCGCTTCCAGAACCTGATCGACAGGCTGAGGAAAAAAGGCATGAACAGGCTGGCGGACATTCTCCAGCCCATCAAGTGCAAGACTTTCGGTGAGCCGGTGGACGCTGCTACGGGCAGGGTCTATCACACCAATGCAGACTTTGAGCTTCCGGGTCCGATTCCCGTCGTATGGGAACGTACCTATTACAGTGATGCCGCCGTGGACGGTCCGTTGGGATACAACTGGCACCACAGCTACAATCTGGGAATACGGCAGCTGGAGGAAGGGGCGTTCGCATTCCGCCATGCTGACGGACGGGAGTCTTTCCTGCCCGTACTGAAACCCGGAGATTCCTATTTTGACCGCAAGGAACAGTTGTCTTGGACACTCGATGGCCGGGGTTACCTGCTTACGGACATCCGGGGGTTGCAATACCGTTTTGACGGTCCTGAAAACCGCTCCGGTTACCGCATGGTGTCAGGCATTTCCACGAAGGACGGATTCCGGATCCGCTTCGAATACGCTTCGGGGGGAAGGCTGGCAGGAATCATATCCTCACGGGGAGAATTCCTGAAAGTGGAAACCGACGGATTGGGACGGGTGCTCTGCGTATCCGTGAATCAGGACGATGAGGAGGTGAAGCTGGTCCGTTACCGTTACGATGACCGGGGCGACATGGTGGAAACGCTGGATGCGCTGGATGTCAGCAAGCATTTCGTCTATTCCGGCGGACACCTGCTGGTACAGCTTACCAACCAAGGGGGTATGTCCTTCCATTGGGAATATGAAGGTAAGGGGGAGAATGCCCGCTGTGTGCATACATGGGGCGATGGAGGCGTGATGGAATATTTCATCCGCTACGGCAAGGGATATACCCATATCCGTAACGGAGAAAATGCCGAAACCGAATATCATTACGGTGAGGACAAACTTATCTATAAGATAGTGGATGCCAACGGAGGAATTACCCGCCGCCAATACAACAGTTTTCAGGAGCTGGAGGTAACGGTCAATCCCGAAGGCTATACCCGTAAGACCGCCTACAACGAGTTCGGTCAGCCGGTCCGGATAACGGACGAGAACGGGGAGGACACCTTCCTGGACTATGACGGCAATCGCAACCTCGTCTCGCTCTACACTCCGGGTGGAAAAAGGCTTTCATGGGACTATGACGGACTGGACCGCGTCGTCAGCCGGACCACACCGGGCGGAGAAACAGTGAAATATGCCTACGAGGGAGGCGTGTTGCGAACCATAACGGACGGACAGGGGCGTGTCTATACGCTCACATTCAACGGACGTTACGATTTGGAGCTGCTACAGTTCCCTAACGGGCTGTTCCGTCGGTGGGAATACGACGGCAGGGGCAGGCTCGTACAGGCGGTGGACGTCAAAGGCAATGCCACCCGTTATGCCTACGACCGTGCGGACAACCTGATACGGCTGGAAGAACCGGACGGCAACGTGCACCGGTTTGAGTACGATGCCATGGGGAACATGATACATGCCAGCGACAACATCCGCGAGGTCAGATTCACCTATGGGGCACTGGGAGTACTGAAAAGCCGCGAGCAGGAACGGCACCACATCACCTTCGGCTACAACAGTGAGTTGCAGCTCCGCCGCATCGGCAACGAGGCGGGCGACAACTATTTCTTCGAGCTGGACGGGCTGGGGCAAGTCGTTACGGAAATCGGTTTCGACGGGTTGCGGCGTGAGTACGAGCGCGATGGTGCGGGACGTGTTACCCGTGTGAATCGCCCCGGGGACAAATGGACGGAATACTTGTATGACGGACTGGACAACATACTGAAGGAGGAACAGTATGACGGAGAGATATCTCTTTACACGTACGACAAGGACGGTATGCTCGTCAAGGCGAAGAACAGTGAAAACCTGTTGGAGTTCACCCGCGACAGGAAGACGGGACTGATTACAGAGGAGAAGCAGGGAGAACACACCGTCAACCGCACATACGATAGCGAAGGCAACTGTACCCGCATCACCAGCAGTCTGGGAGCGGACATCCGTCATACGTACGACCGGGAAGGCAACTTGCAGACCATGCAGGCGGGCGATAGCTGGCAGGCGTCATGGGTACGTGACAATACCGGGCTGGAAGTACAGCGCACCTTTTCCAGCGGTGTGACTGTCAGGACGGAACGTGACTGCTTCGGCAGGGAGATACGCAAGTTGGTACGGTCAGGCGGCATAGAGAAAGGCGCCTACCGCTACCAATGGGGCATCGCCAACCGCCTGCTCTCCAAGGAGAACGAACTGACGGGTACCGTCACACGTTACGACTACGACCGTTTCGACTTCCTTATCCGGCAGGAGACTATGCAAGGTTCGGAAACGGATGTGATTTACCGTGTGCCGGACTTCGTGGGCAACCTCTTTGAGACACCGGACAAGAAAGACCGCAAATACGGTGCCGGTGGAAAACTTTTGGAGGACCCGGATTGTTTCTATCACTACGACGATGAGGGAAACCTCATTTTCCGCGAGTTCAAGCAGTTGCAGGAAACGGGTGTAAGGTACGACCGGAAGCGCATGGAGAAGGAACGCGGCATCCACTGCCTAGCTACAGGCATGGGATGGCTCTACGAGTGGGCGTCCAACGGTATGCTGAAGAAAGTGATACGCCCGGACGGCAGGCCGGTGGAGTTCCGCTACGATGCGTTGGGACGACGCACGGCTAAGCAGTATTTCGGAAAGGTCACACGTTGGGTATGGGACGGAAACGTACCTTTACACGAATGGAGCTATAAAGCCATTGGCTTACAATCGGACGAAGAGGAAAACATCCCTCCAAAAGAACCGGTAGAAGATATTACTACCTGGGTGTTCGAGGCAGGTACGTTTGTACCTACGGCAAAGATACAGGAGAGCAAGCAGTATTCCATTGTGTCCGATTATATGGGTACTCCCATCCAGATGTTCGACGAGCAGGGGAACAAAATCTGGGACTGCACGCTGGACATTTACGGAAAAGTGATTGCCGTTAATAAGGGAACGGAGTTTGATTGTCCGTTCAGGTTTCAAGGGCAGTATGCGGATGAAGAAACAGGACAATATTATAACAGGTTTAGATATTATGACAGTTTTGTTGGAAAATATTCATCGCAAGACCCAATAAGATTACAAGGCGGTATGCAACTATACAATTACGTTAAAAACGTAAATTACCAAGTTGATAGATTGGGATTAGTTGAGACAAAAAATTTCCCCAATTTTGATGCTGCACGAAAAGAAGCATTTAAAATAGCATCAGGAGGAGATCCAAACGTAACATTTCAACCAACAAAAATAGACCCCATTACAGGAACTGAAGTCGAATTTAAAGGGTCAAATGGCTCCAAAGTAGCATATGACTCAGCTCACCCAGATATGGATGCAACCAAAGGGCATCATAAGCCCCATATTGGTGTCCAAACAGGTGGAAAAAGAGGTAAAGGAGGTACTCAAAGATGGAATTTAACATATGACGGAGATATTCATCCACATCGTTCAAATGTAAAGGGAACAGGTGATTTATACCATTAGACATTAATAAAAGTATGAATAATAATGATGAAAAATATTCAGAGATAGTCAATGCCTCACAAGAGTTAGGCATTGTAAAACAAGTTTCCGAATTAATAGGAGATAATAAAGTTTCTATTCTAAAAGAAATCAAGGATAAATTTATAATTGGTAATCCCCGAGTTTGGTGGTTGTCTTTCAAAAAGAAACCTCTGAATTATGTTTTTGACGATGAGTTCCAATATAAAAGAATTGTGAATTTCTTTAATAAAAGAGAAATATGCTATTTTATAACAGAGTTGGACGATTTGCATATTTTTAAAACGTCTATTGGAAATATAATTAACATAATTAATGAATGTTCTTTTTTTGAATATTACATCGTTGATTTAAATTTAACAAAATTGTTGTGTGAAACAGATCATGGGGATTTACTATTCATTGATGATATGCAAT
Source organism: Bacteroides sp. NSJ-39 (assembly GCF_014287315.1). Taxonomy (NCBI): domain Bacteria; kingdom Pseudomonadati; phylum Bacteroidota; class Bacteroidia; order Bacteroidales; family Bacteroidaceae; genus Bacteroides; species Bacteroides sp. NSJ-39. Next base: position 73,446 of record NZ_JACOOB010000006.1, read on the forward strand.
AATTTCAATTTTAAGTAGTCGTCCCTTAAGAAATGCTATATAATATGCCAATCAACCAATTAGAGTCGGAGGTTTAGGATTTGTAATCCTTGAATTTCCTACAGAAAGTATATGGAGGTAAGCAAGATGCCAATCTTTATAAATCTGTGATTGTTTGTTAATTAGTAAAAAGACTTAAAATAGAAAAGGTATAATCAAGCTGTCCAAGAACTTTTATCTAAAACATAGCATAATGCACATAACAGGATATGAGTTTTTGGACAGCCTACTACTATCCTTATTAAAAATAACACCAAGGCTGTACAAAGCATTACCCCACATCACTCAACTCATGCTCAAAATCAAACCTCAACACATAAAAAATACCATTTTCCAAATAACCAAAACATCTGTTCCGCTTAGTGATTCTGAATTTCTTAATGCCTTTCTTCCATAGGTCATCTGAAAAATAACGCTTGCTTTTCTTATTTTTATTATACGTTTTTAATCCAACCCATTGTTCATTGCAATGGCAATCCAATCCAATTCTTCAAATTTGCAGAATGAATCAATAAACTCGTTTTGGTTCTCATTGTCAACAAGGGAAAATCCATAAGTGTCATCAATAAGGCTGAAATCAAGTTCCCCCCCCCCGCTGAAACGGGTCGTGATATACTTTTTGAGAGACAATTCCTCTCTTTCAAACAAGATGGAAGACAATTGCTTCTCCTTCCATATATTCCCCACCGGAATAGCAACTCCGTCTTTGGTTACAACAACCGGATGCTTCTCATACAAGGAGCGTATAAACGACAGAAGGCAGACCGCACAGACAGTAGCTTCGGCAACGGAACTGCCGGACACATCCGCTTTATCTGCCGGATAATGCGCATTCGGTTCCTGCTGGGGTGCATCGTCCCAAAACGGATTACAGATGGCACGTGCCAATGTACTCTTGTACCGTTTCGCTTCGTTTATGATACGGGCTTCCGGTGCTGTCGGCAAATCATTGATAGTTCTAAAACATAAGCCTAATAATCATAACTTTTTTAAAACCAGGTTTGTCGCTTCCGTTTTTTAAATTACCTTTGTAGTTACTTAGTATAAATGAAACATATTCAATGATTAACAGCATATTATTAACTGATTTTACAGGCTTTGCAAATACCCGGTTTGATTTCACCAAAGGGATAAACGTCCTTATTGGCAAGAATGGTACGGGCAAGACGCACGTTCTCAAATGCTTGGCGGCAACTTTGCAGGCACGCCATGACTTCCTCGGCAAGAACTCAGCTTCCAAGGAACAATTTGAGTATATCTTGGCGGAAGACATGATATTTTATTTCAAGCCGGATGTCATAGGCAACTTGGTCAACAAGGGAGTGCCTTCAGGCAGGGCAAACATTGCAGTCACGATAGACAGCAAACTGTTGCAATACAGCTTCTCATCCGCTTCCAAAACAACTGTAAAATTAGAAACGGACGAAAAGTGGGACGACCGCCACTTTATCTATATCCCCCCACGTGAGATGTTCTCTTTGTTCGAAGGTTTTATCGGTTTGAGCAGTAAGCGTGAAATTTCATTTGACCAAACGTATATCAACCTGGCACACGCGTTGTCACTCCCCATATTGCGTGAGTCGGAAGATAATCCGTTGAAACCGGCTATCGAGTTGCTGGAGCAGGAATTGCAGTTCAAGGTTTTGCAGATGAACGGACGTTTCTATATACAGACAGAAAAAGGGAACATGGAAGCGCACTTGGTGGCGGAAGGACTCCGCAAGCTGGCTTCCATCTTGTACCTCATACTGAATGGGGAAATCAATGCGGACACCATCCTGTTCTGGGACGAGCCCGAAGCCAACCTGAATCCGGCTCTTGTGAAAGTCGTGGCAAAGTTTATCCGCGTGCTTCAGGAATGCGGCTTGCAGATTTTCGTCGCCACTCACGACTACCTGCTTACACATACGCTTTCTCTCTATTCCGAATACAAGGAGCACACGAACATATCCGTCAAGTTCTTCGGCTTGAAAAAAGAAGATAAGGGAATTATGGTAGAGGAAAGCGAAACCTTGGCTGGCATACAGAACAATCCGATATTGGAGGAATATGCGGCATTTTACGATTTGGAACAGCAATTCATCAACAGATATGAGTGATTTTCAGGAAAGCGGTATAAGCTTCAAGTTCAGCTCTCCCCAATGGGCTGTTGTCAAGTATGATGAACATTTGGCACACAAAAAGGTAAGCAATGCCTTGCAACCTACCAAGGCGGTGGACTTCTTGGGCATTCACGATAACAGACAGCTGTTTCTGGTCGAGGTGAAGAATTACAGGGGGCATACGCACGATGCGGAAACTCAAGAGGTTCTTCAGGCAAAAGGCGACGAATTGATGCGCAGGATTGCTGTCAAAGTCAGGGACACGATTGCCACGGCAACCAATGCGGCACGTTTCTCAACCAACGATGAAGATTTTTTCACCCGGATTAACCGGTTGCTGCTTGACGGGCAGAAAAAGATAGTCATCATTGCCTGTATAGAACTGGATGTGGCAGATGAAAAAGGACATAAGGTTCGTATGAGTATTTGGATGCAAAAACTAAAGCAAAAGTTGTCTTGGTTACATGCCGCTAAAATTTCCATCAATCCGGTTGAAAATATTTCCGATGTATTGCCGGATACGGAAATCTCGTTCTTATAGTCTCCCGTCAGATTCTGGTATCCTTTGCCACCATTCTTTTATGCTCCCTTTTTATTGCGGATTGATTGCATAGCCTGTTTATGTATTGTTTTCTGAAAAATAAATCCTGTATTTTCCTCTTGTTTAAAGGGAAAAAGATATATTTGCAAAAACAGACCCGTTAATCGGTTTGTTGCCGAACGGAAAGTGTTTGCTCGAATGAAAATAGAATATATTATTGAGGTTGCAGTGATTTTCGGCGAAAAACGGAACTCCGGTACGAAACTTGATGCCTACATTTGCACTATTAACAAAATGTTTCACTTAAAACCAATTGTTTATGGACTATACCCAAAAGATTAAGTTGCTGAACGAACTGATGCTCAATGCAACGCCGCAAAATGTAGATTTCACGCCGCAAAATGGCAATTATTGTGTGACGCTGATAGCTACGCGCCCTGTTCACACCTGGGGATATCAAAAACGTAATTTCAAGATTAAGGGACGGCTGGAAGAAGGCAAGACAATCTCTGCCGACTTGATAGCGGAAAATGAAATGCTTTTTGGAGTGGAAAATCTGCCTTACGTGGCACACGAGAGTGACCGTACCCCTATCTTCAAGATTATTCGTGCTTCCATTTTCTGCGCTTATGCGGGCTTGCAGCTTACGGACCTGCATCGGGGAATGCGGAAGATTGCTTGGTCAGATTATCCTTTCAAAAAATCGGATAAGGAAGAACAGGCAAAAGCGGAAATCAGATTCATGAAAAGGCTGGCATCGGTAATGACTGTTCCGGATCACTGTATGATAGGACGTTCCGTGGTGACCCATCTCACTTCCACCCGTTTGCGGGATGTTATACTGTACAACAAAGAGTACGAACCATCCTTATATGAAAAGATAAAGGATTCCATTGAATCTTTGTCTCACTTCATTCCGGCAAAAGACCATGCCGATAATGTGATTCCCGATGTATTTGTTTCGCAACAGGATTGGGAAAATCCCCGTGACACTTATGAACATCAGGTTATCATACTCAATGCCAAAAGCAAAAAGAAAGAACTGTTCTGGTGGGATTACCTGAAACTCAATATTTTCCTGAGCGATTTGGAGTATTATTTCGGCTACTATATTTTGATGAACCGCTGGCAGATTCCGATGATCCAAAAGTGGATTGCCGAATACCGTGAAAAAGGTCTCTTCGAGTCCCAGCGTGCGAAAGATTATCTTCTGTTCTATTTGAAAGCCGGAGAAAAAACACCGGTTCGTGTTTTAAACTCACAGGGAGTACAGGTTAAGATGAAGATGCCTTCAAGATAAGCCGATAACATAATGTTTCTCATAGGGAAAAGCGGATTATGTATATTTCATAGGCATTTCTTTGCCGATAGAATGCATAATTGGCCTTTCCCTTTGTTTTTATGGTATATATTTATACTTTTGCCGTAAAAAATACCATCCGGTCGGTATTTTTTAGGGATATGGTGGAACAGGGATAGAATCCGGTTGCCGGAAGATGGAATAACAAAGACATAGAGGAACATCTCTGTTTTGAAATTCCACTTTCTGTTTGGGTTCCTCTATGCCGAACAAACCGACTAATCGGCTTATTTGAAAACAAATATAGCCAAAATTATGATGGTACAGGAAATTATGGATAAAAATATGTTGCGATAAGGTATCATGAAAGTGTTTATTGATTTATAAAAGCCTTTGGTTCATTTAGTTTATCTGAAAATGCATACATATTTAATAATATTAAAAACCAAATGTATTTTCATCTAAAAAAACTACTTTTGTGTGATACTAAAAAAGATTATCATGAAAGGAACAAAAGGTTCAGAAACAAAAGCTTTAATAAGGGAGACTGCATTCAAACAGTTTCTGACAAAAGATTACAGCATGGTCCCCCTAAAGGATATAGAGAAAAGCCTTAATCTGTCAAGAGGCTGTACTTCTTATCATTATCCGACAAAACAGGAATTGTTTATAGATGTCATCAACGTTTATATTTTAGACGTGCAGCGGGTAAAACATGCGTCAGATAATCTGTCAGGTTTGTCTTTATTCGAATACTTCAATCAATATGTTGACAACATTGCAAAAGCAATGGATAGACTTTCTCAGTTTGTCATGCCGGAAGCTAATATTAATGGTACGCGTGCGTATATGAGTCTGATTTTGCAGGCTGAAAAATATTATCCCGGATTTCACCAGATGCTGAGTGAGATTGAAAAAAATGAGATGGCGCAGTTAAGACAGGTTGTTGTCAAAGCACAAAAGGACGGTGAGATACGCAGCTCTTGCAATACAGATTTGCTTGTTCAACAAATCAGATTGATTTTCTTGGGTAAATCATATCAGGATGCATTAAGAAATGGATTGGATGTGAATTCCTTAAGAGAACAATTGTACTTTATATATTTTCTAATTAAAAACAAGTAAGAAAATGAAAAATGATGTTTTTATTACGGGAACATCTTGTTATTTCCCTAATAAACCGGTCTCTAATGAGGACATGGAAGAGTTTTTAGGATTGATTGCAGGAAAACATTCAAGAGTTAAGCCTGTCATCTTAAAGCAGAATGGTATCAAACAACGTTATTATGCACTCACAAAAAGACAGGAAATAACGCATACAAATGCGGAAATGGCGGCTGATTCAATACGGAAGCTGTTACAGGATTCTTCTGTTTCGGAGTCGGATATTGAATTGTTGGCATGTGCAACCTCAAGTCCGGATCAGATGCTTCCGTCCCATGCTTCTATGGTTCACGGATTGCTGAAAAACAAGCCGATGGAAATCTTTTCTGCTTCAGGTATCTGCTTGTCATGCCTTCAGGCATTTAAAACCGCCTTTTGGGGTATTTTATCAGGAGAAAAAAAGAATGCGATATGTAGTACTTCAGAATTGACTTCGGCTACACTGCTTTCAAAGAACTATGATATTGAATATGAAAAATGTGCCGATATAGGAACACAGCCCTATATGGCACTGGAGAAAGATTTTTTGCGTTTTATGTTGAGCGATGGCGCCAGTGCTGTATTGCTTCAGAATCAACCGGGTAAGGAAAAGACTTTAAAAGTTGAGTGGGTGGAAATGACTTCATTTGCGAATGAATTGCCCACGTGTATGTTTATGGGAGCAGAGAGTAAAGATGACGGGGAGTTGAAAAGCTGGAAATCATTCAGCAGTCAGGAAAGGATAGACCGTTCACTGTTTGTTGTAAAACAAGATGTAAAACTGCTGGGAAACTATGCTGTACGATATTGGGCTAAGCACATTAAGTATTGTCTTGAGAAACATAATGTATTGCCGGATACAATTTCCTATGTTCTTCCTCACGTTTCTTCCATGTTTTTTTATGATAAAATAATAAATGAGCTTGAACAAGTGGGGATTGGAATCGACAAGAGCAAATGGTTCACTAATTTGCCGGAAGTCGGAAATATTGCTTCAGCAGCCATATTTGCGATTCTGGATCAATTCTGGAAGACACATAAGCTCATGCCGGGAGAAAAAATACTGCTGCTTGTCCCTGAAAGCGGACGCTTTTCTTATGGAACAGTGCTATTAAGTGTCGTATAAATTTGGAAATAAACGATAAATAACGTATTTTTGCGCTGTTAAAACGACATAGTATAGTATCATATATCATCTTCCAAACGAAAAGTGGAAAATTTCAAAGAGACAAGATGGAATATGACAGCTTGCGCTATATTAAAATATATAGCACAGGTGCGTCACTTCGTCTCTAGGTATTCCACTACCATGTTTGGATGTTGATTGCGTCTGTGCTATTTTTTATAATATAGGCAGTAGGATGGACCCGAATTTGAAACAGCGGATTATAGAGGAGGCATACAGGTTATTCATCACAAAAGGAATGAAGCAGACCTCATTCTGCGATGTGGCTGTCGCCGTGCATAAATCCAAAGGGGCTGTCATACACTACTTTCCTTCCAAAAAGAAACTGATTGATGCGGTTGTCAGAATGCGTTTTTTCCCCGACTCGCAGATTTCTTGTGAAATGTATTCCTTGGCTGACAAGGATTGGAATGAGTTTTTAAGGCAATACAGGAATCCGATAGAACGGGTGATAAACAGTTTTCCAAAACATCTGAATGGCAATCTCCTGATATGTTATATGCAGTTTGTTTCCTCCGCCCATGAATATATGGACGAATTTCCACAAATGTATCAGCAACTCCTTATCCGGGAACAGGACTTTCTTTCCAATGTGGCTTATGGTCATAAAATAAGTTTGAAGGATGCCAAGGCGTTCAGCAGACAGGCATTGAACACTTCTATTGGTAAGACTTTCTTGGGGATGTTCTCAGAAATTTAAGCCCGCATTCCTTTCCTTTTCCTCCCTATCAGTTCATTCCGTTGTCTTTTAGACTGATAAATGATAAAACTTTACTTGCTGGAACCTGTTTTTTTTCATTATTCTTGGAAAAGGCTTATCTTTGCAAAATAAACCGACCAGTCGGTTTATTTTGCAAATAATTTTAATAGAATATAATGAATTAAAAAGTGAATAATTGGAAAGTAGGAATAAATTGTTGAAATCTTTGCGCCTGCAACCGCTTCTTGCCAAAATAGCGGTAGGATATATGGTCAAGATTGTAATCATAAGTGGTATTGCTTACGTTGGCATCTGCGAATGGAAAGAGACTAAGGCCAGGGAAATGGAAGTACGGATGATTAACCGGAAAAAGCATGAGATAAATGATATATATGTGAAAATGCTCAGGCTTTCTTTCTTCTGTGAAACCTTTATGGAGTGGAGTGAGCAGGATTTTTTATTATTTCAGAAGCAGAGACGGCACATTGACAGCCTGTTGTGTAGCTTGAGGTACTCCTCTTCCGGCTCACATACAGACAGCATCCGTAATTTGTGGAGCGACAAGGAGCGGTATATGCGGGAAATCATATATTGGGTACACAGGCAGGAGGAAGCCGACCGGGAAATTGCAGCGCAGATTCCGGCCATTGCCAGACAGAGTGAACGGGAAAATGCCCAAAAAGGGGGATTCCTGAAGAGGTTGTTCGCAAAACGCCACAAGGCGGATTCTCCTTCTGCCGCCTCCATGCTTCATGAACTTAACCGGAGCGTGGTGGGCAGACAGCAGACGTATGCCCGGAAGCTGGCAGAACGGACGGACAGCTTGGATGGGATGAACAGAAGGCTGAACGTGCAGTTGCGGCAGATGATTGAGAATATGGACGGAACGGTACAAGCGGAATTGAAGAGACAGGAAGAAGAAGTTGCGGAAGCCGGGAAACGGTCATTTGCCACGGTCATCGGTCTGACGGCATTCATGGTTTTGCTGCTGATATGGTCTTACATGGTGATACACCGGGATATGATGCGTATAAACCGTTATAAAAAAAGGCTGGAAGGCACAGTCCGTCAATTGGAGCAGACCGTTCTTGAAAACGAGGAGCTGATTGAGGCAAGAAAGAAAATCATGCTGGCCGTAACCCATGACTTGCGCGCGCCGCTTGCTTCTATCAGCAGCTATGCGGAATTGCTTTCCACGGAAAGAGAAGTGTCGAAGTGCAGGGAATACAACCGGAACATACGGCAGGTGGCGGGACACATGTCTTCCATGCTGAATTCCCTGTTGGGATTTTTCCGGTTGGAAAGTGGCGGGGAAAAGGCCGTTCCTGTCCCGTTCAGGTTATGTTCCGTCACCGAGATTTTGGAAACGGATTTTATGCCGCTGGCGGCAGGAAAAAACCTTTTGCTGAACGTGCTGAGTGCCGGAGATACGGTTGTTATAGGAGATAGGGACAGGATAATACAGATAGGAAGCAACTTGTTGTCCAATGCAATCAAGTTTACGGAGCGGGGAAGTGTAACGGTTCGCACACAATTTGACCAGGGCGTATTGACGCTTATCGTGGAAGATACCGGCACCGGAATGGACGATGAGGAGCAGACACGCATTTTCACTGCATTCGAGAGGCTTCCCAATGCGATTGCGGAAGAAGGGGTCGGACTGGGACTTTCAATAGTAAAAGGTCTGGTCGGATTGTTGAACGGCAGGATTGAAGTGGCAAGCCGGAAAGGGTTGGGCAGCCGGTTCACTGTCTGTCTTCCTCTGGCTGTGGCAGAGGAAGCGATGGCGGAGAGCGGCAGGAGCCGGATTTCCGTACGGTCCTATACGGTACTGGTATTGGACAATGACACCGTTTTGCTGGCGGCAATCAGGGAAATGTTTGCGTATCACGGGGTGGCTTGCACGGTATGTGAGAACACGCGTGATCTGATGGAGCATGTCCGCAGCCGTAGTTATGACCTTTTGATTACGGATTTGAAAATGCCCCGGACAAACGGATTCGAGGTGTTGAATCTCCTGCGCATGGCCAATGTGGGAAACTCACGGAGCATTCCGGTTATCGCGAGTACCGCATCGGGAAACTGCGATACGGGGGATTTGTATGCGGCAGGATTTTCGGGCTGTTTGAAAAAGCCGTTTTCCGCCGAAGAGCTTTTGCAGGTATGTACGGAATGTCTGGGAAGTGAAAGGCAGTCTGAACAGATAGACCTCGACGCCCTGCTGAAATATGGGAACAGGAGGAAGATGCTGGATACCCTGATTCGGGAGACAAGGAAGGATATGGAGGCTATGGCTGAATGTGCAGAAAAGAATGATCATGAGGCACTGAAAGAATGGATACATCATCTGACAGGCTCGTGGGAGATCATTCATGCCGGCAAGCCGCTGCGTGAGTTGTTTGCACTGCTTCAGGATTCGGGAGAGTTTTCTGTGGACGAGTTCGGGCGGACTGTACAGCAGGTATTGGATAAAGGAAAAGAAATAATATGTTTGGCACAACAGGCTAAGAAGGCTTATGAGAGTAATTGTTGTTGAGGACAATGTCTTGTTCTGTAATTATATCTGCAATTTTTTGCAGAAGGCGGATTTGGATACTGTAAGGACTTACAGGCTGGCACAGGCTAAGAAGGTCATTGGGAGATCCGTCCGTGAGGATGACATCGTATTGGCGGATTTAAGATTGCCTGACGGGGAAAGTACCACGCTGTTGCAGTGGATGAGGGAGAACGGCTATATGCACCCGTTCATCATGATGACTAACTATGAAGAGATACATTCCGCGGTTCATACCATGAAGCTGGGTGCTGAAGATTATATCCTCAAACCGCTGGTTGAAACCAGGCTGCTGCCCGTCATCAAAAAAATAAGGACGGTGAACGAGGCTTTCACCAAGGTAATCTATGAACGCAAAAGCACCCCTTTTTGCGAGTTGAACCGGTACATTCACATGGTAGCGCCGACGGATATGACGGTACTGATATTGGGAAGCACCGGAACGGGAAAGGAACACCTGGCAAAAAAGATTCACAGGCAGAGCCTCAGATCCGGCAAGCCGTATGTAACGGTCGATTGCGGCAGTTTGTCCAAAGAGCTGGCACCTTCCGCCTTTTTCGGTCATGTCAAGGGGGCGTTTACCGGAGCCACAGAGGAAAAGGCAGGATATTTTCAGGAAGCGCAGGGAGGCACCCTGTTCATGGATGAGGTGGAGAACCTTTCGATAGAAACGCAGCGGATGCTGTTGCGTGCCATGGAGGAACGGCGGTATCGTCCGGTAGGCGGACAACGGGACAGGCTGATGGATGTGCGCATCATTGCGGCTACCAATGAGGATTTGCAGGAGGCTGTTGCGGAAAAGCGTTTCCGGAAGGATCTGCTTTATCGCTTTCAGGATTTTACCATCACCGTACCTGCATTGCATAATTGCCTGGAGGACATACTGCCTTTGGCGGATTTTTTCCGGGAGCAATCTTGCGGGTTGCTCCGGAAAGAGGTCTTGGATTTTGACGAACCGGCAAAGAAGATGCTGCTGGGATACAGTTGGCCGGGAAATGTACGGGAACTGAAACAGGTCATTCATGCGGCGGTATTGATATGCAAAGGAAAACTGATTACCCCCAATTCCTTACGGCTCCAATATACGGGAGAGCCCGTTTCTGACCCCATGGGGAAAGAGAAGATAGACAAGTGTTTGCAGAAAGATGAAAGAAGAAACATAGAACAGATCAAGACGGCTCTTTCCATCTCTAAAGGGAACCTGACACAGGCAGCGGCCTTGTTGGGAATCAGCCGCCCGACCCTTTACAAGAGAATGAGCCTGCACGGGATTTCCAGATAGGTTTGTTTGCGATACAGTTTTCCCCCTCATCAAAGGAAAATCGAATTTGTCTTGCCAGCCGCATTTGCCGAATCTTTTCGTGGAAATTTTCCTTGCGGCTTCGCCGTGGAAAATTTTCACGAAAAAGAATGCGGCGGCAATCCAGATTCGATTTGAAAAACGATTACAGGGGCAAACTGCGACCGACGTGACGCATGGATAAAGGATATGGGCTGCTTGAAGAGGCCGTGTTTCATAATCCATGAAATTCCACATATCCAGCCGGAATACAGGTCTTATGAAAGTCTTGCTGTAAAAAAGCGGAAGGCATGAGAAGACAGGGGGCTTCAGCTCCCTCTGTTCTGCATGGTTTTGTCTTGCCTGCCCGCCTGCTCTTTTTCTGGTGTCGGATGCGCAGGCTTTTTCCCTTCTGCCTCACGTATCTTCTCTCTTTCCGTTTATTCACTTCCCTTCTTCTCCGTTCACGGTTTAGCCGTTGGAAACAGTCATGTTTATGACATCTGACGACATTTGATGACATCTGATGACACCTTTTTGAGAATCAGCATATTATTTGAAAATACCCCATACCTTTGAAGCGTCAAAGCAATTCATTAACCCCTAAAAGAAAAGGTATGGCACAAGAAAAGACCCCGAACGAAAAGCCCAAACGGACCCGGAAACCGAAGGCCGGAAGTGATGCTCTTCCAGTGGAACAGATTACGGAATTGATGCTGGTTCATAACAAGAACGATCCGAAATTCGGTGTACAGGCTGTCAGTGAAATTGACAAGGACGGAAAAGCGAAGACGGTTCCGGCGGACGAGAAGAATGAAAACTCATTCCTGAAATTCGACAAGAATTCGAGTATTCTCGAAAACTTCATCAAGAATTTTTGGAGCCAGTTCAAGGAACCTACCCATTTCCGCCTGCTCCGCATGACCTACCACGACTACAAGGTGAACAAGCAGGCCATCAGGGATTTGTCGGAGGGAAAGCAGACGGATGCGGTGAAAGAGTTCCTCAAACGCTACGAAATCCGTCCGAGAGAAAACAAGAAGGAACAAAGTGTAAACCAAAAAGAAAAAACAGCTATGGCAGACAAAGAGACACAACCGCAGGAACCCCTGCAACAGAGCGAAGTACAGCAGGCGGCACAGCAACAGCAGCAGCCTCAGGCTCAACAGGCAGCGCAGGAGTCGCAAGGACCGCGTTACCGGTATAATGAGAACATGGTCAACTGGGAGGAGTTGGAAAAGGTCGGAATCTCAAAGGCTTCGCTGGAACAGCAGGGACTCCTTGATTCCATGCTGAAGGGCTACAAGACCAACAAACTGGTGCCCCTGACCATCCATCTTTCCGGTTTGCTGACAGCCAAACTGGATGCAAGGCTCTCACTCATCCCGCAACAGGACGGACAGGTGGGACTGGCCATTCACGGCATACGCAAGGAACCGCAGTTGGAACGTCCTTATTTCGGGTTTAACTTTAACGAGGAGGACAAGAAGAACCTGCGTGAGACCGGCAACATGGGGCGTGTGGCGGAACTCAACCTGCGCGGCAGTGAATATACCCCCTGTCTGATTTCCATCGACAAGAGCACCAACGAGCTGGTTGCCGTCCGTCAGGAGCACGTTTACATCCCGCAGGAAGTGAGCGGGGTCAAACTTACCGCAGAGGAGATCAGGCTGCTGAAGGAGGGACAGCCTGTCAAAGTGGAGGGTATGACTTCCAAAGCAGGCAAGGAATTCGATGCCACACTCCAGTACAGTGCCGAGCGCAGGGGACTGGAATTCATCTTTCCGAAAAACCAGATTTTCAACGAACGTTCCATCGGAGGCGTGCCTCTCTCGCCCACCCAAATAAAAATGCTCAGCGAAGGACATACCATTCTGGTGGAAGACATGAAGTTCAGGAACAGGAATGACACCTTCTCGTCCTTTGTAACGATAGACAAGGTTACGGGGCGCCCGAACTACACGCGGCACAATCCGGAAACCGGAGAGATTTATATTCCAAAGGAAATCTGCAACGTGCAGCTGACTGCCGAAGACAGGGAAACCCTGCGCAAGGGACAGCCGGTCTATCTGGAAAACATGATCGGGCGCAACGGGGAGGAATTCTCCTCGTTCGTCAAGCTGGATATGAATACCGGCAGGACGATGTATTCACGCACGCCGAACGGATTCAACGAGCAGCAGGCACCGCGTATTCCGGCGGAGGTTTACGGGCACGTGTTCACGGCACAGGAAAAAGCGAACCTCCAGGATGGCAAGACTTTGCTTGTCGAAGGGCTGAAAAACAACGGGCAGACCTTCAGTTCCTACCTGAAAGTCAATCCCTATTCCGGGCAGTTGCAGTATTTTCAGGAAAATCCGGACATCCGCAGGGACACTTCCCGCCGTGCCGCACAGACGGAGACCGCACAGGGACAGCAGCAGGAGCAGAAGAAGGGTGCATCGCAGGCAGTATAGACCTGCCCGGAGAGAAACAGAATCAATCATACAAACCTAAAAAAACGAATCGTATGAATACGGATCAGAATACCCGTCATATTTATAAGACGGAAGATATCGACTGGGACGGTCTGAAGGCCGCAGGTATCAGTAAGAAACAACTGGAAGCGGAAGGCAACATGGAACTGTTGCTGCAAGGAAAGGAAACGGGCATCGTTCCGCTGAAACTCCATATTTCGGTCCTCAGCCTGACAATGGATGCCACGCTGAAGCTGGTACCCGACGGCAACGGCAGACCGGTTATGGAAATAAACGGTCTCCGTCAGAAGGAGGAGGCGGCAGTTTGACCGGGAAACAATAAGTATAACTCACGTTCCGTGCCGTTCCTGACGGTACGGAACATCAAAAGGAAAAAGAATATGATAGCGATAGTGACTGACAAGCCCAATGTGGGCAGAGAGATAGCAAGGGTTTTGGGAGCTGACAGAAAAGAGAACGGATATATGAGCGGAAACGGATACATGGTAACATGGACATACGGCAACATACTTTCCCTGGCGATGCCGAAAGATACCGGTACGGCATGGGTGGAGCGGGAGAACTTCCCCCTGCTACCGCCTCCTTTTCTGACGGTACGGCATGTAAAGACGGACACGGGATGGAATCCCGACATCAATGCGGTGCTCCAGTTGAAGGTGATAGCCGGGGTGTTCGATGCGTGTGACACCATTGTTGCGGCAACCGACGCTTCCCGCGAGGGGGAAATGCTGTTTCGGTATCTTTATCGTTTTTTGGGATGCAGGAAACCTTGCCTCCGCCTGTGGATCTCCTCCTTGACGGACGAAGCCATTGCCAAAGGAATGGAAAACCTTCGTCCTTGCAGCCTGTTCGACAACTTGTTTTTGGCGGCAGACAGCCGCAACAAGGCCGACTGGCTTCTTGGAGTCAATTCGAGCTATGCCGTCTGCAAGGCGGTCGGTTTCGGGAACAACTCGCTTGGAAGGGTACAGACCCCTGTATTGGCAGCGATAAGCGGACGGTACAGGGAAAGGGAAAATCACATTCCCGCAGACAGCTGGCCCGTATTCGTCAGCCTCTGCAAGAACGGGAAGATAATAAAGATGCGACATGTGGAAGATTTCTGCAACCGCCGGGATGCCCTGGAACTTTACGAGGACTGCAAGGCGGCAGGATATGCCCGTATCACGGCGGTCAACAGCCGGACTGAGGAAATCACCGCACCTGCCCTTTATAACCTGACCGGGCTTCAGAAGGATGCGAACCGTTACCATAACCTGACAGCCATACGGGTGCAGGAAATTACCCAAAGCCTGTATGAGAAAAAACTGATCTCCTGCCCGCGCACTTCCAGCCGTCTGCTGCCCGGAGACGTGTATGACATGTTGCCTCCGGTTATGGAAAAGCTGCTGTCCGGCAAGGAATTCCGTCAATATGCCGGTATGATCGACCTTGCTGCAAGGAAAGGCGTAACCGGAAATCAGGACACGGCGGAGCATCATGCCATTGTCATCACCGGCATACAGCCGGGGGAACTGGACAGGGAGGAAAGGCTGGTTTACACCCTTGTTGTCGGCAGGATGCTTGAAACGTTCATGCCGCCCTGCAAGGTGGAATATACGACGGTTGAAGCGGTCTGTGCCGCACGCAAGTTCCGAATCCGTACATACCGTATTCTGGAAGCGGGGTGGCTCGGTATCTTTCAGAGGGAACGGCTTGTCGCGGAAGACAACGACCTCTGTCCCGTACCCCCTGAACTTTTTCGGGAGGAGAAGCTGCCGGTAACGGGATGCAGCCTTATACACAGGAAATCGCTGCCCGCTGCCCCTTATACGGATGAGGAACTGGCGGACTATATGGACAAGACCGGTCTGGGAACCGCATCCACGCGCACGAATATCATCCGTACGCTTCTGGAGCGTAAATATATCCGGTATTCGGGCAAATACATTATCCCGACCCCAAAAGGTCTTCTTTTATATGAAACGGTACGCGGAATGAAAGTGGCTGACGCCTCCCTCACCTCCGGCTGGGAAGCGGAGCTGGCACGGATTGAACAGGGAGAACTCACACAGAAAGAATTTCTGGATGGCGTATTGGAAACGGTAAATGAGGTTACCGGTGAGATTTTCCGGAAACTTTCGGAAGATGGACAGCCGCATGGTTCCATATAGACGGCTGGGCGGAAGGTACGGAACAGAAGAGGTGCAGACTGGGGTCTGTGCCTCTTTTTTATATATGTACAAGATACGTTTTTCCGCTTTTAAGCGGCAAAGGTCTTGGATTGCCTCGTTTTTGCCGCAAGGCGGCCCCTTTCAGGGGCTGGTCGGCTAAAAGAAAATCATCCTCGCTTCGCTGCGGTATTTTCTTTTGCCAAGCCTTGCGCAAAAAGGCAATCCAAGGGCCGGAGGCCTATAAAATCGGGAAAACATATCCCGATGGGATTATTCATTCTTAAAAATTTAAAGACATGAAACTGAAACTCATCGAAAACATCTGCAGGCAAGTGGTCGCACTGGTTCTGCTTACGGGAATATGCCTGCTTTACTGCAAGGGCGTCATTCCCGTGTACCTGTCTGTCCTGTTCCTTATGTCCGGAACACTGGTCCGTCTCGCCTTCAGGACATTCACCTTTGTCTTGAAAACAATCCTTGTCCTGATTGTCATGGGCATGCTTGTATAACCATCAAATGCAGAAGATATGAGAACTTACACATTTACATCCTCGGCTCCGGTCATGCCGGCTGCATGGCCTGCCACAAACCGGACAACACCTGTCAAAAGACAGCCTCCCTGTACGACAGACGGGCCCAGACGTATCGGCTACTATCTGGAACCGTTGAAAGGCATCGCCTCGAATCCGGACAGGCAGAGAATCCTGAAGGATTTTTTCAAGGAAACTTATGTATAACATTTTAAATTTTACCATTATGTTTTTTCAAGCAATCAACCAAATGATTACGGCAGGCACAGACCTGAGTATCAACATCAGACGGGTAAACGACAATCTGACGGTTGCCGTCGTTCCCAGACGGTCGGGAGTAAAGGCCGGAGAACGCATTGTCCCGCTCATCCTGAACGGTACGCCGGAAGAACTGGATGCAGGATTCCTGCAGGCTGTCGGTGCACCCGTACAGAAAGCGCAAGGTATCCTTACCAACCTGGAATCGTTCGAGAAGCAGGCAGAGCAGGCGGTTTCACAAAGCAAAACCTCCAAGCCTACGGTGGAAAAGGAGTCCAAGGAAGCCCGTGAAAAACGGGAAAAGATGGAAAAACTGCTGAAGAAAGCTGAGGATGCCACGGCAGGAAAGCATTATTCCGAAGCATTGACCTGGCTCAGGCAGGCTAAGGTACTGGCACAGCCGGACAAACAGGCGGACATTGACAAAAAAATGGCGGAAGTGCAGAAGAAGGCATCCGAGGGAAGTCTGTTCGACATGGTACAGCCGCCGGTAACTGATCCACAGCCATCCTTGCAGCAATCGGCTCCACAACCGATGGCAGCCCAGACGCCACAATACCGGAGCGAAGAGCAAGTTCCGATGTTCATGCCCGAACAGCCTGCCCCGGCTCCGCAACCCGTTGCACAGCCGCAAGTACAGCCCGTACAATATAGGCAACCTGCACCGCAACCGGTTCCTCAGCAGGCTGCTCCACAACCGCAAGAAATCCGGTTCCATCAACCGGTACAGGTGCCGCAACCGCAATTGGCGGACAATCGCTGGATGCAACAACCGGCTCCGTCACAGTATGCAACGGTGCAGGAGGCTGCAATGTATAACTTCGACAAGGATTACGAGGATGACCGGGAGCTGCTCAGGGAGGACCCTTATGCGGAATATCCGGACTTTCCGAAGGAATGCCGCATGACGGATATGGCACAAATGGATATGGTATATTGTTAAACCCTATAAAAGAAAAATAATATGGCACTTGAAATCAAAGGATTGCAGAGAGTATTCAAATTCAAGAAGGACTCCGTGGAGCTCGTGTTGGATGATCCGAACAGCGAACTGTCCGTAAACGAGGTGATGGACTTCTATTCCATGACCTACCCTGAACTGACTACGGCAACGGTACATGGTCCTGAGTGGGAGGACGACAAGGCGGTTTACCGCTTCAAGACAACCATCGGAGTGAAAGGGTAAGCGGTATGAACAAGAAAAAAAAGGATAAGGAAACATGCAGACAGCTTTCAGAACAAGCCAAGGATGGACTGGCACGGCTGATTATTCTCTCAGTAAGTTCGTCCCACATCCGAAGGGGAACCTCGGAACGGAAAAGAAGGATACTTCTGCCACCGGGAAGCACAATGCTTTTCTGACCGGTAGAATCACACCCCTTGCACCGGATTATTGGCATCAGGATATGGATAATGATTCTCCGGTCAATCTCACGACTCCGGAAAATTTTGACTATCTCTACCGGTCGGCATCAAGATATGCGGAACTTATGGGTATAAAACTCCCTTTCCGATACAGGAAAGGGGGTTGCCCCCGCCTGAATATTACCGAGTTGTACAGAGTTATGGAAGAGTGTGTACCGGAGTGTATCAATCTGGAAAAGAAGGACGGAAGGCTGCATTTCTGTCTGTTCCGCCATCATGACTGGCCGGAACCTACTTTGTTTTGGATTCCGGTTGATTTTACCGAACGGCTTTCGGCATCATTGAAGAACATTGTCAGAGAGTTCATCCGGCTATTTGTCCGACACCACAGACTGTACGATATTACTGAGACATTTTGTTATGACTTTGCCATAGAAGAACTGGAAGACTGGGGAAACCGGGATTCCGATGCTTCCCCGAAGGAAGTCAGGGCGAACAAACGGCTGGCAGATTCCTATCAGTCTGGAAAACGGATGAAAGCACTCAGACGGATGTCGGGCAAACCGTTCTGCAAGTCTTTGGAGGAGGCTGTGCGGAATTATCGGACAAAAAAGGAAAAAGAGCTGAAGCTGTTGGAACTGATTGAGGACGGCATGGCATTGATTACTCCGGAAAGCCCGGTATTGACAGGCTACCAGTACGATTGGGCTTATGAAGAGGAATGCGATTTTCCCCCGGTGGGAATGGAAAGCCAGGTCATACTGGTCTATTCTGCTGATGATACATTGGCGGAGTGTGTCAAGGGGTATATGAATTCGGATTATCAGGAAACCTATGCCCTTACTCCGGTCACTTACAAGCTACTGACACCGGAAACGGACAGTCTTTTTCAGATGGATGACTATCCGGAAAGGCTTTCCAGATGGTTGGTGTGTTTTACAGGCTATATTGATGACAACTTTTAAAACGAATGACATGAATGAACTGACTAAGAAACTTCAACAGGTGATGGTTCCCAAAGCGGCACTGATTGCTTACGAATACAGTGATGGCCGCTATGGACACGGGACATATTATCTCGAACTGCATCCGATCAACGACAGAGGCCGGATGGAGGCTGCCGTCCCCGTTACGTATGAATTTATGGACTCCCTTGTGGAATACTATACGGATAACCGGCAGGATGTACCGCATGGGAAAATCCCCACCAATATGCTGTGGTGCGATACACGCAAGGGACACGAGAGGTACATCTGGTACAATCCTCCGGGAAAACGGCAGATGTTCTTTTCCGAAAGGCTGAATATTCCGGACGGGACATTCCATGTACCCGGTGTCATTTACAGGGTTTCCGGTGACAGACTGGAAATTTTTGCCTATAAGGGAGAAGCACCGGCAGAAGACAGCCCGCTTTTCCTTGCCCCGTTTTTCAATGTAACGGGAAGCAGTGTCTGCCTGGGAAATGCCTCGTTGACTCCTCCGGAAAACATGACTTTCTCAAAACTCCTTGAGCATTGGGAAAAACGCTTCTGGCTCAGTGAATTTTCCCATTTGGGAGGAAGCAGGAATCCCACCGAAAGCAATCTGGTTTCGGTGACGGAAAAGGCACGGACCAATCCGTTTGACTATAACGAATTGAAACCTATGGACAGACAACTTAAAGACTTATTGATATGAAAAAGATTCATTATACAGACAGATACCTGCTCAATCCCCACCATCCCGTAACCGTTTTCGTAATCGGTGCGGGCGGAACCGGATCGCAGGTGGCCACCAATCTGGCAAGAATGAGTATCGCATTGCAGGCACTCGGACATCCGGGCCTGCACTTGACGGTTTTTGACCCCGATACTGTCACGGAAGCGAACATCGGACGCCAGTTGTTCAGCGAATCCGAGCTCGGACTGAACAAGGCGGTGGCACTTGTAACCCGTATCAACCGCTTTTTCGGCTTTTCATGGGAAGCAAAAGGGCAATGCTATCCGTCAGGAACATCAGATTCCGTTTTGGCGAATATCATCATCACCTGCACGGACACCACCCGTTCACGGACCGGTCTGTGGCGTTTTTTGAAAAAGCATAGGGAACGTTCATACGATGACGAGAAATCACCAATATACTGGATGGATTTCGGCAATGCCCAGACCACCGGACAAGTACTGATAGGTAATGTCAAAAGCAAGATACCGCAGCCCTCCTCCACTGAATACCTGCCTATACCCAAGATGAACGTCATAACGGAGGAAGTCCCTTATTCCACCATCAGGGAGAAGGATTCAGGACCGAGCTGCTCGCTGACTGAGGCATTGCAAAAACAGGATCTCTTCATCAATTCCATGTTGGCACAAATCGGATGCGACGTCCTGTGGCGCATGCTCAGGGAAGGAAGAACGTTCTACCGGGGAGCCTATCTCAATCTTGACACGTTACGGGTAAACCCCATCCCGGTATAGAACACAAACGTCAGTTTCTCCTGATACATAAAACGATGTATAGGAGAAACTGACGTTTTGGAACACTCCTGCCATGCGGTTTAATATTTCAGCCGTACGGCATTTGCCACTCCCTTTTCCGTCATGACCAGCTCATACCGGTCCAACTTTTCATAGAGTTTGCCCAATGTCTTGCATCCATATCTCCTGACCTTGAATTTGGGCATCATTTTTTTCAATGCACCGCCGATCAGTGAAAGGGAAACCTCTTCTTTGCCGTCAGCCGCCTGCTCAAAAGCCTTGTCGAAATACTCCATATCCCTTCGGATAAAGAATTCGGGAGTGTTCTCCTCTGCCTTGCTTTCCTTCCGGTCGGCATACAGGAATACGGAACAGGACCGTACCAATGACACCGGGGTCTTTCCTTCCCCATATCCCAGCACTTTCACCCCGGCTTCCCGTATCCGTTGGGCAAGCAGGCTGTAATCACCGTCACTGGCCACCAGGCAGAAACAGTCCGCCTGCCCGTCCCGAAGAATATCCATCGCATCTATGACCAGTGCAATGTCCGTCGTGTTCTTTCCGGGAACATGGGAGGAAGCTTGTACAAGCCTGAATCCATGCTCCCTGGCACTTTCCTTCCATGCGGAAAGCGCTTTCCTCGTCCAGTCTCCATAAATTCGTCTCACAACGGCATCCCCGTAACGGGAAACAAAGCCCATTATATCTTCCATCCTCTCAAAGGATGCGTTATCCCCGTCAATAAGGACTGCAACGGTATATCTTGAATTGGCATTTGTCTTCATAACAACTGTTTATGAAACAAAGTTAGCATAACTTTCCCATGTTGGTATTCCCGCCCTTATCTTTTTTCCCACGTTTCTGTAAAAACTCCTGTATTTCCGAGCTTCTGTAGAAGTTTTTCCCGTTATCGTCCGTCTGGTAATAACGGATCAGCCCTTTTTCCCTGTAACGGGCGACTGTCCGCAATGACACGTTTAGCAGTTTGGCAATGTCATAGTTGTCCAAAAGCTCGTCTCCATTCAGGCAGTCCTTCACGCGTCCCATCCTGTCCAGTTTCTTTTCTATACGGTCAAAACCTTCCACTATGGTCATTATCATTTTTTCAAGCACTTCATTGTCTATATACATCATGGCAATTTTCTCCTGTCTTTTTAAAGGTTATTACTGGAATACCCTTTTCTTGTGCGCACTTTCAAGAGTATATGCCATGTTCAGTGAAAAATGTATGCCACATTATCCGTTTATATTGGACGGGGAATTATATAATGCTGCAAATCAATAAAATACAGATATAAAAATAGTATAGGGGAAATTGAAATGTAAAAATTCGAGGTGTAAAATTGTAAAATCCGAATGTAAACTTTACAATTTACAGGTCGTCAGACCTTCTCCAGATCAGGACTGATAGATGGCGTTTCCATACCAGGCGTTTTACTTTTGTCGGCGAAGGCATCTGAAAGGTACGGGCAAGAAATACAGCACCTTCCACTTTGGCACCGGCCCTTTCCAGATTATGGGCGTATTCCATCAGGCTGGATCCGCTGGTCAGCAAATCATCGACAATCACCACGCGCTTTCCGTACAGATCGTTTGACATCATATAGTTGGCGGTATTTATTTCAGAGCGTTTTTCTGAGGCGTGTTTACACTCCCTGCTTTCCGTAATGCATATTAAATCCAGTCCTGAACGGACATAGCCATGCGTTTCCAGAAAACTGGCAATACCTGAGAAACGTCTGTAATAGCGGTCTGATGTGCTGCACGGCATAAACATGGCAGTAATATCCTCATCAGTGGAAAGAAGCAGGAATGCTTGTGAAAAATATTCCGTACAGCTGTCTTTTCCATCCTTGAAATCATATACTTTTTGCACGAATGCCAACTGGTCATCACAAAGCCAGCTTTCAAAGCGTTTGGGAAAATAATAGCCGGCAAACACGCAGCGAATGCTCCCGAATGAGAACAATCGCAACGGACGGACTTTATCAAACAGCTCAGGACAAGTCAGCGCATATAACAGCGGTGCATGAGGATTTCCTGCTATGATGGCTTGACGTAGCGGTTTCTCCCTGTCTTCCCGCTCATCGTAGGCTGCTGCATATTGGCATAGCACCTTGCCGCACTTTTTCCTCCAGTATTGTCCGTATATCCAGAGAACGATAGCCGCTAGTAATAATGTTGCATTGATTATCAGTTCCATATTTCCTGTTTTTTTATTTTCGGACAGATTGCCCGGGATAAAAATACTGTTTTTCCGGTAAAGAAACAGACTTTTAGCCATTCTTTTAATTTGCTTCCCCAAACAGAGCGGTCTCTGACATCTGATGACATCTGATGCCGTTTGATGACATCCTTTTGCCCACGACTTTTACTTCCCGTATTTTCGTGCCGGACAAAAAAAGCAGAGTTTATGGAGTTTGTATGTATCGAAGCTAAGGCATTCATGGAAATGAATGAGGCTTTGGAAGCCGTTGAAAAGAAAATGCGTGAAACATGCGGAGGAGGCATCTGTAGTATGGATGACTGGATTGATAACCAGGAAGCGTGTATGCTTATGAATGTCTCGCCCCGAAAGCTGTTGCAACTTCGGAGAAGCAGGATTATCCCTTACAGCCATATAGACCGCAAGGTATATTACAGGCGTCAGGAGATTATACGTTATTTGGAAAACAGTATTCACCATGTAACCCCCGAATCCTTATGACTCAATTCATACTGACCAAAGAAAGCCCTGAGATTATACGTTTTTTTCGGAACATAAGCACCCTGTCCAAAATGCTGGATGACCAGGAGAAAAACTTTCGTCCGGTCCTGAACGGAGAGCGTTACATTACCGACAGCGAGTTGGCGGAGAAATTAAAGCTGACACGAAGAACGCTGGCTGATTACAGAATGAACGGCAGGTTGCCCTATTACAAAGTAGGAGGCAAATTATTATATAAGGAAAAGGACATTCTTGTTCTGTTGGAAAAAAACAGGGTGGAAACATTTGATCATTGGTAATACCCGTTTCCAAGTATCACGACATAAACATAAGAAAGTCATGGAAACGATAAAAAGAGAGGGTTTCATGGCTTTCTTATTACAGAACCGGCCGATTATAAGTTTTTTATGGTGAGTATTTACGACAATACCCTAACTAACTTTGCCAATAATGCCGTTCAGAACAAGAGTTTTGGGCGGTATTTCTATATACACAGATAACTGTTTTCCCAAGCAACTTTTCTCACCAGAGTTATATATAGCAAGAACTATAAACTTTAGTAAGATGAATATTGGTAAATTCACTTCTTTATATGACCTCTTGGAAGCATTTCCTACAGAGGAAAGCTGCATCAAGTATCTGGAACAGCAACGCTGGGCAAACGGTATTCCTGTTTCTCCTTATGACCCCTACGTCCAAAGTATATAACCGTGGCGATGGAATGTACCGCTATAAGAATACGGGCAAGAACTTCAACGTCAGAATAGGAACTATGTTTGAAGGCTCTAATAATCCTGCCTTTATCTAAATTTAACCTTGGGAGCTTGCTCTGCGGTTTTCTTTACTTTCTTAACCCAGCATTGTTTTTGGTCACTCCAATAATTTATCTTGAGACTATGCCTTAAAGCAGTCCATGTTGTTTGAGCTTCCATAACGTTTTATTTATCAAGTGTTCTATAATCGGGATTAGCTTTCATTTTACTCCGTATCGTTATATCATTGAATAGTTTACGGATACAAAGAATACCTACACTCTCGCCAAGTTTCGAAAATTTTTCCATAAATCGCCCTTTCAGAAGATGAAGACGTAAAGAGTACTTTTCTTCGTCCTTATAATCAAACTGTTCCTCAAACATAATCTGATTGTTCCGTTCCCCTTTGACGATGATATTCGCTTCTTTACCACCGCGGTCTTGTACTTCAATTGAAATAATTGTTCTATTTATATCTACAAATTTTCTTTATTCTATATCTGATAACTTTGGGCATAGATTGCTATGACATTTTGTCAGGAAAAGGGTATTGGCACTCATTTTGTTTACCTTTTCCATAAGGTATCGCAAGCCTTTTCTTAAAGTCCGTGAGGATATGCGACAGGCTTTTATAGACTTCTCCCCTGAAAACTGAGAATAAGAGACATATACGATACAATCTTGTTGCAGGGGCGACATAAACTTATCGTATACAAAGATTCCCCGAATTAAAATTGCATATTATGGCTTTTTCAGAAGAAACCATTCAACAAGTATGGGAAAAGGCAACACCAGTTGCTGGAAATGACCCAGCTGTTTGGCGTCAAGACCAATGCAAGGCTTGGATTGGAAGAAGGTTCTACGGAAATAGAAATAGTGAATATGGTTGGGAAATAGACCATATCGTTCCTGTTTCAAAAGGTGGAACTGATAATCTATCCAACCTCCGTCCCTTGCAATGGGATAACAATGCTTCACGCCAAAATGACCGTCTTGTATGCAAAATTACAGCTTCAGGAACTCACAATACTGAAAAGTAATTTTGTATTGCTTTTATCAAGTCGTACTCTAATACGATTTTGCAATTTTTATAAAACTGCCGTCATTTGGGTACTATGACGGTAGTTTTTTCTTATAAAAATGCAAATATAACGTATTGTATCTGAAAACGTTCAATTCCTTTTCAAAGTTTAAGATTTCAGTTATTATAAATCAGATAAGCCTATTTGGGATATTATCGTAAATACTCACCTTTTTTATTTTGGAATCATATATCAGTCAGCATTTCTATTTCTTACATGTAAAGGTAGCCTTTTGCTTCTAATGCGCAAGGCGGTCCTTCGGACTGGTTGGCTGAAAAAATCATCCTCGCTTCGCTGCGGTATTTTTTCGCCAAGCCTTGCACTATCAGAGCAAAAGACAAATGTCTGACATGTAAGAGATAGAAATATCGGCTTTGCCAAAGCCGGAAATGTTTAATCACGAAATAAGAAAATTATGATTCAGACAACAAACAAGTATAGCAAAGAAACTTTCATCCGCCTGAACTACTGGTATGATCGGATACACGGACTTGTACAGGAAGATATAGATAAAGTGAATACCATGGTGGAACACATCGAAAAGACACGCTCCGACCGGTATCCACGGACAGGAGACAACCTGTTCTTTGTTTCCGGTTATGGTGAGCGTTCCCGGCTGTTCTTTATAGATGCCGTATATGGAGATGACATTATACTCCGGGATTTTTCCCGTGTTCCATTCGTGTCCCGTGACAAAGAGGGTATCAAATGCGATATGCATGGCGGTGAGTGTCTGTTGGTAAAGGCAGGCGATGTAAGGTTCAAGGCATGGACTACCGGTCGTTTCAAGCATTGGGGGCATTACGGGGCATGTGAAAACGGGGAGGTTTACTACGATGCGAAAATAGCCCTGTGGGAGTGTGGCGCACCTGAACAGCCGGAAAGCCGGGAATGGTTCAAAATCCATATCCGCAAAAACACCCGGTCGGGCGAGGATATGTACGTCGGAGAAATATCCTGTAAGGATGAGGATGGACTCAAACAGTTTGTCAACGATCATGAAGGTACCATATTCGCAGAAGAGGATTCTCAGGAAATGGTCATGCTGTGTTTCAGGCATTCCGACATGAGGATTTCCCCGGAAGAATGGGAAAAGATGGATTGTCCGGTATCCATGCGTGAGATATACGGACAGATGCAGGAAGTAAAGATTGTAAAAGACCATAAAACGCATCTGACCACATTCTACTATTAACATAGTATCACCACATGAAAAATCACCCTTGTTTTCTTCTGCCACATATGACAGGAAGGAAACAAGGGCATATCATAAGGCAGTCTTTTCAAAACTTCTATTAGATATGGAGCAGATTGTTCTTCCCGCACAAATATTCATTCAGATCCTTATATCCGGAATATTCATGCGAAAGATCGCATATACGGATTCCGTATTTGTCCTTTAATGCCTGCACCGCATTTTTCCCGGCGGTATCATTATCCAGACAGCAACGGATGCCGTCATATTGTGAAAGGAAAGAAAAAGCCTTCTGTAAGTTACTGACAGAATTCAACACTATATAATCCCCCTCTTCCAAAGATGGAAAAGCCAGTCTGAAAGACAGAAAATCCATAAACCCCTCAAAAATATAGCAAATCCTGCTTTCCGGCGTGCTAATGATGCGACTGATGTCCTTGGGAGCAATACAAGCCTTGAAATACCTGTTCCTGATTTCGTACCCTCCGGAAATATTAGGGAAAGCGATGGCAAAATAATTCTTCCCATTCCGTTTAAAATGGGCTTCCCTGCATATTTTTCGGGCAGTTTCCAGATCGATGCACCGTTCCTTCAGATAAGTAAGCAGTATCCGGTTGGCAAGAGGAATGATTTTCAGATCTTGAAAGGCGGGATATGCCTTTTCAAACGGACAGGAAACAGTAACCGGTTTCAGTACGGCTCTTTTATTCTCAATACACTGTAATACATAACCTATATCTTGTGTCCGATAAATCTCCTTGGCCAACGTTATAATATCCCCTCCCTTCCCCAGACCGAAATCATACCACAGTTCCTTATGGAGGTCAACCTTGAAAGAGGCTTCCTTTTCCGTCCTGAAGGGCGATTTGTACCATACGCTGTTCCCACGCTGTATTACCGGTTCGTATCCGAATCCGGCTAAAAAATCAACAAGCCTGATGTTCTTTGCTTCTTGTATGTTCATGGCATCTCATTTTCAAGGGTTAGTTCACTATTAATACACGACAAAGAACCGCTTTATACCCGAAACATAAAAAGCAATGTCATCAGATGTCATTAAAAGTCATCAGATGACATCCTGTATATCCTTTTTACATGAATGGCTCAAAAAAACTTTTCTGTTTTGGCATGCACACCTCCTTCATGCAGCAATGCCGCAAAGTATGATAAAGGCATGAATTATAAGTAAAACAAAACTGTACAAAATAATATTTATGGAGAAGTTATGACATTCTGAATAGTATCTGTATATTTGTAGAATCCAATAACACATAATATATTTGAATGGTATAATCTGTAGACATTATATCGAATAAGGTTTTAGGATATTGATAACCAATAGCCCTGTTTCTTTTCTGTATAAACTCTATATTTTAATACAATGGAAATTTAAAAACTGTTGACTGCCACTTTACTATAAACTATTAATTTAAAAAAGTATTTATGAACAACATGAAAGATTTGATTGCGTTATTTGACAACCACAAGATTTATGATACGGATATATGGACAAATGTCCTTATTCTATTGGTGTTTACAGATTTGTATTTAGGTGTGTGTTGTCCCCAAAAAGAACCTGGAATTACGTTTCAGGATTTAACTCTAATAAACCTGATTCCATTCGTAATATTAGGTATTGTCTGTATTTGGACTGTGAAATTTTTTACTTGTATCCTCTTTGCATTATGTACACTAGCAGTACCCTTAATTGGGAATTATATTTTTCTATTTAAGAATGAAGAAGTTTCGATATTTACGTTGAAAGAATATGCAATGAAAACCAATAATACTGTGATTGCACAAATTGTAAGCGATATAGAGATACAAAAATCAAGAAAGGTAAAGAGTGCTTTAGGAAAGGTGGGAGCCATAATCTTATGTTTAGTAGATCTCTTTGCAGGTGCCTTCATGCCCAAGTCAGTTCCAAACTTTTTGGCACCTAGTGAAATAGTCGTCATTTGTATTTTTGCTCTTTTAGTGCTTTTGGTTTATTCATGCAAAATAAAGATTCAAGGGGTATATCTTTCTAATGATTTGCGAAGCAAAATTTCCAACTTTAAAGTCAACACCCCAAACAATAAATAAATTCTTAATGCATTTAATTAAGCACATATTTTTATTTTTTTCTCTTGTTGAAAACTATAATTAAAAGGAATGAAAATATTTGCAGAAATCGAACCTGTGTATTATATTTGCAGTGTCAAAGAGACAAATTTTGTCAGATTAGTAAAGAAAAACAATGAATTTAGCGTAAGGCCAATTCAATGGTTTTCATAAAAGATAAAGCAAAAAGGTACAGTCACTCAAGGAGTTAGAATAAACCGAAGCAAAAGGTTCGATTCCTGGTGGCACCACTTTTTAAAGACTTCAAATTTGATAAATCCCTGAAAATTAAACATTTCAGGGATTTTCTTTTTTTCCTCAAGCTTCCACATTTTCAGCAAAACAGGAATCAAATATTAAGAAAAAAATAAAGAGCAAGTTCCTCTTGCAAAGGAAAGCTTGCTCTCTTGTAGGTCACCCCCAAATGGTGTTTATCGAATATTCCTAATTGCAAGTCGGGAAAGATAAAGTTTTACTGCTTTTCCAAGCAAATATTAACCGCATTCATCCCTTTCACCCCACGTTCCAAATCGAATGTCACAATATCATTTTCGGCAATACCTGGTGCAGCATTGTTCACGTGAAAAAAGTACTTATCAACTCCTGAAAGGTCCTTTATAAAGCCAAAGCCTCTCGATTCATTAAAGAATTCAACTCGACCTTTCAAAATTACCGGCTCTGTTTCCTCTTTCTTTGGAGTTGCTATGATTATTTCATCCGGATTAATCTCCTCCTTTTTAATATCATCAGTGGGCGGAATTGAAGTTATCATTCCATTCTCGTCTACATAAGCAATCATATCATCGAAACTACTGGTACCTGATAATTTTCTGCTTTCTTTCTTCTTGAGTTTTTCTTCCCGTTTAGCGAGTCTTTTCTTTTCATTTTCACGTTTACCAACTGTCATGGATTTTGCCATAGAATCTATATTTAATTTAATATTTATATTTTAAAGGATTATAATTCGCTGATTTCAAATAGCAAAATCAGCTTTATTCAGTTTCTTTCCTGTCAATTTTTGAATGTCATTAACCAATTTCCGTTCTTCCTGCGAGCAAAACGTAAGTGCTGTACCTTCATTTCCAGCTCTTCCCGTACGACCAATACGATGTACATAAGTTTCGGGAACATCAGGAAGATCATAATTAATAACCAACGGCAATTCATTAATATCAATTCCTCTGGAAGCAATATCGGTAGCCACCATTACTTTCGTCTTCCCCGATTTAAAGTTCCCCAATGCAGACTGTCTCGCTGCTTGGCTTTTGTTTCCGTGAATAGCCTGACTTCCAATCCCTGCCTTACCTAATATTCTAACAATTTTATCAGCATTATGCTTTGTTCGTGAAAAGATGAGCACTGACTGGTCTTCTGCCTTTTGCAGAATCGAAATTAATAGCTGGCTTTTTTCCTTCTTCTCCACAAAATAAATAATTTGCTTGATCGAATCTACTGTTGATGACTTCGGTGTTATATAAATCTTCACCGGATTTTTCAATAACGACTTTGTCAAAGCAATAATACTATCCGGCATTGTTGCTGAAAAAAACAGCGTTTGCTTTTCTTTCGGAAGTTTCGGCAATATTCGCTTGATATCATGTATAAAACCCATATCGAGCATACGATCTGCCTCATCAAGCACAAAATATTCTATATTAGTCAGATGGATATGCCCTTGATTTATCAAATCAAGCAAGCGGCCCGGAGTTGCCACTAAAATATCAATTCCTTTGCGCAACATATCAACCTGCGGACGTTGATTCACACCACCAAAAATAACTCCGTGACGCACACGGGTATATTTTGAATAATCATCAATGCACTCACTGATTTGCAAAGCAAGCTCACGGGTAGGCGTTAATATCAGTGCTTTGATACCCTGACGTTTATCTGTCTCTTTATTTGCCTGCAAATGCTGGATAATAGGAATTGCAAACGAAGCGGTCTTTCCTGTTCCTGTTTGTGCACAACCTAATATATCTCTTTTCGCCAATGCGGCAGGAATTGCTTTTTCCTGAATAGATGTTGGAGCAATATATCCTTTTTCTTCAATTGCTTTTAAAATCGGTTCGATTATATTTAAATCTCTAAATGTCATAAATAGAATTTTTTAAAATTTGTAGTAAAGCCTAATAATTCTTCTTTAGACATGAAAAGATCAGGATTTAGGATATCCTTATTGCACTACACGGAGGAGTGAGAATTAGCAGAACTTAATTGTTTGATGATTTTCTTTTCCGGCTATCCGTTTTTATAAAAGCCTCCGCAGATAAATCATAAAGGCGGATACAAAGACTTTATAGAAAGCAGAAGAAATATAAATTCTTCCGCTTTCCTAAAGTCCGGATATTAATATCTTCTGGAGTTACTATAACCTCCGCGGCTTCCACCGTATGACGGTTTTTCAGCGCGAGGACGTGCAACGCTTACCGAAATAACCTTTTGGTCGTATTCAACGCCGTTTAATTCGTCTATTGCTTTTTGCCCTTCTTCATCACTTGTCATTTCCACGAAAGCGAATCCTCTGGACTTACCGGTTTCTCTATCCATAATAACTTTAGCTGAAGAAACTTCTCCAAACTCTGCAAATAAATTTGTTAAGTCCGCATCATTTGTGCGATAACTTAAACCTGCAATGTAAATGTTCATCTAAAAACTTTTATTAAAATAAATACTAAATTGGAGTGAGGAGGATAATTAAAGAAGAGGACTACTTACTAACATTATATTAAAAGAAGAACTATACGATAACAATTCGTAACTCAAACTCTGCGTACAAAGGTAATGCAATAAATTAAATAAGTACGTTTACATTCATTCTTTTTTATAAGAAAGACGTTTATTATCATTTATTAGCACGCAATTGGTGTCAAATGGAGAAATGCCATAACCTTATTCTTGATATTTTATCACAATATGCCTACCTTTGTCATTGTACAATTTTTCAGTAACCAATGAATGTCAAAATAGAAGAAAGTTGGAGACAACAATTACAGGAAGAATTCAACAAACCATACTTTGAAAAGCTGGTTGCATTCGTCAAAAGTGAATATGAACGGGCACATATCCTTCCTCTCGGACATCAAATATTCCATGTATTCAATTCCTGCCCTTTCGAGAAAGTCAAAGTCGTTATTCTTGGACAAGATCCATACCCCAATCCGGGACAATATTATGGAATCTGCTTTTCCGTTCCGGATGGAGTAACCATTCCCGGATCATTAGCCAATATTTTTAAAGAAATAAATCAAGACTTGGGAAAGCCAATCCCTACCTCCGGCAATTTGGACCGTTGGGTAACACAAGGGGTATTTCCCATGAATTCCGTTCTTACCGTACGTGCACACGAAACAGGTTCACACCGAAATATGGGATGGGAAATATTCACAGACGCAGTTATCAGAAAGTTAAGTGATAAACGAGAAAATCTAGTTTTCATGCTTTGGGGAAGTTACGCAAAAGAGAAACGATCCTTGATAGATACCAACAAGCATCTAGTATTGACAACTGTTCATCCATCTCCCCGTTCAGCGGAATATGGTTTCTTTGGCTGCAAACATTTTAGCAAAGCGAACGCTTTCTTACAGAGCAAGGGAATAAAGGAGATAAATTGGTAAATATATGATCCCCTAAACTACAATTTACAGAATGAAAAGTAAGATAATACTTAAAATATTGATAATTTTCTCTTTTACAGGATGCTATAACAGAGAGCAAAATTCCCTCCTTAATGAAGCGGAAGCTTTGTTGCAAAATAAGCCGGACAGTGCTTTGAGTATATTACAGCAATTTACACCAGGAAGCCAACAAGCGGAACAGGCCAAATACGCTTTACTTTATTCTGCCGCTTTGGATCAGAACCATATCAAAATAACAAGTGACTCCCTTATCCGAAAAGCTTGGAATTACTATAAGCATCATCCGAAAGATTTGCGTAACCAATGCACAACTCTCTATTATTGGGGACGTATCAAATTACGTGCAAATGATAAAGCTGGAGCACTACGCCTTTTTCTAGAGATTGAGAAAAAGTTGAAAGATACTAATGAGCCCTATTATAAAGGACTCTTATATAGCCAGATCGGTGAAGTATATTATGCACAGATGAACTATAACCGGGCTTATCATTATTTCCGGGAATCTCGGAATAACTTCCGTCAATCCGAAAATCTACGTGAAGAAACAGAAGCTACACTTGATATGGCTGCTGCTACTTACCACTCAAAGGATGTTGAGAAAGCAATACGACTCTACTCCTCCGCACTTGATTTGGCTGATGAGCAAAAAAGTGATAAACTGGCCAAATCCAGTCTGACCAACCTAGCTTCTCTCTATGTAATATCCGGAAAGAAACAAATACCTCATGACCTATTGCTACGAATTGAACTTTCCGCACGAAAAGATACATTATACGGTTATCATACACTGGTTGATGTGCAACTTCTAAAGAATCACATGGACAGTGCACGTCATTATCTAAAACTGGCAGAAACACATACAACCGACATTCGTGACATGGCAAATTTATACTATACTGCTTATCGGATCGAAGCTCAATCCAAAAACTTTGAAAAAGCAACAGAAAATATACACCGCTACATATATCTGACTGATTCCCTGACGCGCTCGAATATGCAATTTTCTGCCGGTATGGTCGAACGAGAGTATTTCCAGGAACAATCGGCTTTCGCGGAATATCGCATGAAAAATCGTACTATTCTAGAGATTTCATCCATAATTATAGTCATTCTGTTGTCAGGTATAGCTTGGTACATAATCCGACAACGTATGCGTCTACAACGTGAACGCACAGATCGCTACCTACTATTGGTAGAAGAAGCTAATTCCGAATATAAAGCTTTGACAGAACGCATGGAGGGACAGCGCAATACCGAAAATCACTTGAAAGGATTGATCGCCTCCCGTTTCGACATCATCGATAAACTAGGCAAGACCTACTATGAGCGGGAGAACACTTCGTCACAGCAAGCTGCCATGTTCCAAGAAGTAAAACAAATCATCACAGACTTTTCAGAAAACGGAGAAATGTTGCAAGAACTAGAACTAATTGTTAATACCTGCCATGATAATGCCATGCAAAAACTACGGAATGATTTTCCTGCAATGAAGGAAACAGACATACGGTTACTTTGTTACATCTTTGTCGGCTTCTCACCACAAGTTATCAGTCTGTTTATGAAAGATACAGTAGCCAATGTCTACGCCCGCAAATCACGTCTAAAGTCACGCATAAAATCTGCGGAAACAGCCAACAAAGACCTGTTTCTATCACTTTTTGAATAGTCGTTAGGCTAGTGTTAGAAAATTCAAGCATCCATTCCTACAAACAACTGAATATCAGAGTTTACCAATCAAGAGTGTTAGAAATGCGAGACTGCATTGTAACTCTGAAAAGGTAAAATCTCGCTACTTTTGCAAGCGGAAAACTTGTAAAAGAAGAAAATTATGAAAAAGATTGTTATGTTATTAAATCTCATGCTTTTTATGGTAGCATGCGGAAAAGAAAGTGATGAATATAAAAACAATTCACCATCCATTGGGCAATCATCCGATATATCGGAGGCTTTGCTCGAAAGTTTCTCAATAGAACAGCTTCCCGAAAAAACGATCTATACGCTAGGTGAAAAGATTGATTTAACCGGAATTAAAGTGATAGGCAATTACGATGACGGTCAACGACGACCTGTAAATGTAACTTTGGAACAAATCAGCGGCTTTTCCTCTTCAACTCCCGTTGAAAAACAAGAGGTTACAGTTACCATAGAGGGGAAGCAAAAGACATTTACTGTGCAAATAGCCCCTATACGTATAGAAAATGGTGTATTAACGGAAGTAGTGAACGGTTATGAAACAATCACGTTGCCCAATCATGTAAAATCAATTGCGAAAAAAGTGTTTTATGGTAGAAAAATAAGTAAAGTAATACTCAATGAAGGACTTGTGGCTATCGGAGAAGAAGCTTTCTTCAATTCAAGCATTCAAGAAATCGTTTTTCCTTCAACTTTAGAAAAACTTGAAGCAGACATATTTTACTATTGTAAGAACTTGAAGAGTGTAGACCTAAGTCAGACAAAGATCACCACACTTCCTGCCAGCACATTCTTTTTCTCTGGTATTGAAGAAATTAAACTGCCTCTAACACTAAAGGAAATCGGAGCACAAGCGTTTCTTGGAACTTCAAAGCTGAGAACAATTGAAATCCCTGAAAATGTAAAGATAATCGGGATAGAAGCTTTTCGTGAGAGTGGTATTACAATAGCAAAATTACCAAACGGAATTATAACTTTAGAAGGCAGAGCTTTCTACCATTGCCCGGAATTAACAGAAGTACTAACTTACGGATCTGTTGTCAGTGACACCCCTGACGCCATAATCAAAGCATGCTGTTTTGAAGGATGTCCACAATTAACTCACTTTGAAATTCCACAAAGCATCCGGATATTAGGCCAAGGGCTACTCGGTGGCAACCAAAAAGTGACTCATCTGACCATTCCTTCGAATGTCATCCAAATCAATTTCTCAGCATTCGATAATACAGGTATTCAGGAAGTGAAAGTAGAAGCAACAACTCCACCACAAGTATTTGAAAAGGTATGGTACGGATTTCCTAAAAACATAGCAACCATTCGTGTTCCTTCCGGAACAGCGGAAAAATATAAATCGGCAAATGGATGGGAAGAATTTAAAGACAAAATAAGAACGTTCTAATATTTCTTTCTTCGATTATAACTGAAAGGTAAGTACCTAAACCCTTACTTTTTCTGTTATAATCGATTTTTACATTACCGACTGATTTATATTTCCCCATTTACTCCTAACCCAAACAATGCAAAATCTCCCAAACAAGGATCATCAGGAAATACCTCTGCCAAAGCAACAGTAATCTGACGGGCATTCTTCAAAGAGAAAGTTTCCGAATCCGTCAAATTTAAATAATGAGCTACCCGGCAAACATGTGTATCTAAAGGAACGATCAGATCTTTCTGGTCGAAACTATCCCAGATCCCAAAATCAACTTCCGAATCCCGACGAATCATCCAACGCAAAAACATATTCAGTTTTTTCTGTGGATTTTTTGCAGAAACCTCAAGAAAAGCACATAACTTTTCCATCGGTATTCCGGTATACACATTTAAAGCTTCCTCTAAACTGTCAAAGCAGGAGTAAGCTGTATACAAACGCTGAAAATATCCATAAAAATCATCATATGACAGCATTCGATAAAAACTATTCTTCGCTCCCGCAGGGAAATCGTCCTTCCAACGGCATGATAATACATATCGGTAAGGCGA
Source organism: Bacteroides sp. NSJ-39 (assembly GCF_014287315.1). Classification (NCBI taxonomy): domain Bacteria; kingdom Pseudomonadati; phylum Bacteroidota; class Bacteroidia; order Bacteroidales; family Bacteroidaceae; genus Bacteroides; species Bacteroides sp. NSJ-39. The sequence continues at coordinate 108,678 of NZ_JACOOB010000006.1, forward strand.
ATCTCCCATTAATCCATGTAACTCCTCTGCTTTCTTCCGTATCTGCTTACGATTACCAAAACTCATTATTGCCGTCAGCAGACCGCTAATTTCAATGTCCTGTTTCAGTGTGTAACGATGAGGGAACTGCACCGGATCACTTTCTATAAAACCGGCACAATGATAAATTTCCGCACACATCAATAGCTTGTTCTTTATATCTTCAGTCATTTCAAAAAAAGGTATCAATCATTAAAGATGCAAAAATACATATTCTAATTCTATTTTCACTCCAAATATAAAACTGACATATCTTTTAGATTATGGTATAATATTGGCATATTAACCATAGGAAGGAACAACTTTCCCAATAACGAGATCGTGATTAACAATCTTATTTTTAAATATTTGCAATATTCAAAGTAACTAAAAAGCTCAATAGAAGCTTTCTATTTTGAAAAAAAGCATTCCATTTTGAAAAAAGATTAGCAACCAATAAAATACCAGATAACGATGAAAGTTTGTAAATTTGAAAAAATAAAGAACGAGGAAGAGATAATACGGATTATTGATTGTATTCGAAACGAACATCCTCATGTAGTAGTAATTCCAACAGCAATACCTCTACAGAAATGGCTGCAAAAAATTTCTGCCAGCTGGTTTCACCATGAAGACGAAACTTCACATTCTATTATCAATACAATAGAAGAATATTACTATACATTAGCAGATCATCTTATCACAAGTAATAAACTTAACAAAGACATAAATGTACTTATCCAAAAATACTGTAATAATATCCACAACTTAGTGGAAGGAAAAGCTGATTTACTTATAGATAAAATAATAAAAGCTGAAATATACCGACTATTTAGCCATTTATTTACTTATTGCCTACGTGAACAAGGTATAAATGCCAAGTTACTCGACACCAGCATATTTATGCAACTCAATCTTGAACGAAAGCCTGACATTCCCTATATCCAGGAAAATATCCGACCATATATAGAGCAAAATCAGGATACTGAAATATTCATAGCTCCTCTCTCCTTATGCCAGAACGTATATGGTGAAATAGATTTTGTTAACAAAAAATACAATGATTATTACACTATCATATTGGCTACGGTCTTTAATGCAAATGAAGTCCTCTTATCAACAGAAATCAATCATATCTGTGCAAATCTAAATAACCAGCGCGAACAGCACTCTCTGACTTATGCAGAAGCCGAACAACTGATAAATAATGGTGCATATTTACTTTATGCAGATTGTATCACTCTTGCAGCACATTCAAATATAGCCATCCGCCTGATAGATACCAATGATACGACAACCGAAAAGCTATATATTTCTTCCCATGATACGAAAAACAATATAAAAGCGATACTTGTACAAGATTCGGTCACCCTCGTTCGTTTTACCTCATTGAATGTACTCCCCGACTATTTACTGATGGGTAAACTACTGGAAGTTATAGGCAAATATAAAATCAAAATTATTTCTATGGCCTCATCCAATATATCCGTTTCCATGATCCTAGCCGCCAGCCGTGACACATTGCGCATCATTCAGAGAGAACTACACAAATATGTAAAAATGACTACCGATGAGAATATGTCCGTAATACATGTTATAGGCTCCCTTCATTGGAAACACAAACAGATAGAAAGCAGTATTATAGAAACAATCAAAGATATTCCCATATCCCTAATCGCTTATGGCAGTAATGACCACTGTTTGACTATATCAGTCCATACTACCGACAAAAACAAAGTCATCCGTTTATTATCACAACAATTTTTCAGGCAACTTTCCGCTTAGCAGGAAACAGGGTAAGCAACATATACCGTATTCCTACCGTAATCCATACGGAAAAAACAAACGGAGCAGTCAGTGTAGTAATTCCGACATCCATTCCCAAAAGTTGAAGAAAAACAGATAATAACACGGAGAATACGGCATACACTCCCCCGCTCCATGTCTTGTCTCCCAAAGCGATAGCGCATAACACACCATTATATCCCATTAGCCCTGCATTCAATACCGCAGATTCGACTCCTGCCAACAGAGCTACAGGAATAGGCAACAATGCTCCCAACACCGTATAGACAGCATTCACACGAGAATTAACCAAAATACCTAAAAGAAAAAACAGACCTGTCAATACAGCGCCACCTTGGAACATCACTTGTCCAATATTCAGGCTAAACGACTGTAAGAAAGCGAATGCTTGCGTTCCCGCAGTATTTTCGGATTTCAATAGTAAAGAAGGAAACCAGCAAGAACAGACAAACAGTAATATCCATACAGACAGAATAAAAGGAGCCGTAAATCCGGAGATAAAACGTTGCAAACTAAAAAGCCGTACAATCCACGTGGATAGGCAAGAAACAACAATCAATAATAGCAAGGAAGGCAAAGTTATCGACATAAAAAGTATATATATTTTATCTATCACACATAATAAACAGACATTTTTATACATTCATTATACAAAGAGTTGCCCTATTATTGAGCAACTCTTTTAAATATAAAACTTCTTAAGTTCAAACTTAACTTGTGATACCTTATACGGACATATTCTTACTTATAAGTTAACGGAACTTCAAAGATATTCACTCACAAAACCTACTATTATCCAAAGCTGAAGGGAAAAGTGCTTTCATCAGATAAAGCAATTAATCCATTTTTCCGTTGGATACAAATTTTGTTCTCTCGTGCCAACCAACCGGCAGCCAATGCTGTACTTTCTACGCTTAGGTTTAATCTTCTCGCCAATTCAGGTATTGAAATTTCACCAATTTCTTTCAGGGCATACCAGACCTTTCCGGCATTGTTCCCTACAATTGTTTTATCCATGGCTATTTTTATTAATAATTCGGTTACAATATAATCATTTTCAATAATAGTTTATAACAAAACCTGCTTTTTTATTTTAGTTTTTGACATTATTTAAAACAAGAAAATCAATTTCGCAATTAACGGTTAAAAATTTGGTCATGGTTCACACCATAACACCACTGTAAGGTACATTATATATCAAAATAAATTCTCAAAACAGGTATAGGGCAACCATAGAAAGAAAATAGAAAGTTGACATTTCCGCAATATCGGACAAGTCATTTCGTTTTTTTACCAATACCTTTGCGAAGTGAAATACCAAAATTAGTTATGCAACAGAAAAAAACAACGAAAGAGGAATATCAAAAGTGCGTAAATGTTGTAGTGGAATACATTATCCAACATTTAGGAGAAGATATTGATTTAAAATCTCTGGCCAGAATTTCAAACTTTTCTCCTTTTTACTTTCACCGGATCATGAAAGCTTTTCTCGGTGAACCGATTGGTACGTTTATTGTCCGGACGCGGACAGAAGCTGCCGCACGCCTACTCCGCTACTCGGATATTCCGATTGCTGACATCGCCTACCGGATTGGTTACGCATCCCCTTCTTCATTATCGAAAGTATTCAAGCAATTTTATGGCATTTCACCTTTAGAATATAGAAACAATAAAAACTTTGTAATTATGAAACCAGCGATTATCAGGCCAGACCTGGAACTAAAAAAAGAGATCAGAAATGTCTCGGAACGGAATGTGATTTATATCCGCCTTACAGGCGACTACAAACTGAATGATTACGGTGGCACTTGGGGCCGTTTATTCCAATTCATCAAAGAACAAAAACTGCCGATGGGAGATTTCAGCCCGCTTTGCATCTACCACGATGATCCGAAAGTGACGCTAGCCGAAAAACTGCGTACAGACGTATGCATGGTAATGCCTGTAAAGGTTGCCCCCAAAAGTGATGTGGGATTCAAGGTTATCCCAGCCGGGCGTTATGCTATTTTCCTTTATAAAGGCCCGTATGACAATCTGCAAGCTGTGTACGATACGATTTACGGAAAGTATCTGCCCGAAATGGAATGTACGATACGTGATGAAGCCAGTGCTGAACGCTATCTGAACAATCCATGTGACACTCCCCCCGAAGAGTTGTTGACGGAGATCTATATTCCGGTAGAATAATCCGGATAAGGGGACGAAGGAACAGCAGTCACTTCCAGACAGGCTGTTTCCGACAAATGAGAAATGTTGATTTGCGGCCGGAGGTTTATTTCATGAAAGACAGCAGACATCCGCTTGAGATTATACTCAGGAAGAGTGTATAAACGACGAAGAAAAAACTGTTCTATCAACCGAATACAAACTGCATTATCAGAAGTATCCGTGACCTGTTTCACTAAATCCGACAGTTCTACATCTTCCATCGCATCGGTATCTACAGTCTGCCCGCGGAACAAATGACTGGGTATGTGAAACAATGCTTTTACCGCATAAGGTTGAAAAACAACAGTAATCATCTCTATCCTGCCTGTAGACAATTCTTTAGATAACGGAAAGTCCATATTCGTAGGCTTCCGACATCGCATTGTAATCTGCATCGGAATATGCGCCTTTATCTCTTGCTTTCTGCATATCTTTCATAAACGATTCCACAGAAGACAGGAAGCTATAATAATTCTTTTGCTCTTCATCATAGCCTGTGACAGCAGGAAGTTTCTTTGCAGCTTCGAGTTCTTTCTTCAATTCTGCCATCTTCACATCAATGCGAGCACCCTCCAGTACATGTTTGCGGGAATAAAGATTCATTATGCTTTGCACAGTGCCGGACATCTTACGCATAGCCATGATTTGATCTTTCAACGGTTCGTCGGCAAGAAGATCTTTTTCAGCCTGTTCCGTGAGAGGGCTTAGAATATCAAAAATCACTTGTTTATATTCGGACATTTCTACACTTAGCCGATAGTTTTCATCCAAGAGCTTGCCAGCCTTGGCTGTCTCTTTGACCTGCTTGTAAGAGAGAAACTTATTAAAATTATCATAGAATTGCGCCCGTGCACTGAAAAGTCCTCTATAACTCTGCTTCAGATTCTGACGGACTTGTATATTAAAGTAATCTCCCGGATCCATCAATTCCGCAGTGTCTCTGGCAGATACTTCAGGCGGTGCTATCGGAGATACTTCAGGAACTTTTCCTGTCTGTTCCATATATCCCAAGACCGCATTTACGTCTTTTGCATTAGCTATATGCCTCAACACGATGAGCGATGTATGATAATAGTTTATCACTTTACTGGCATTATCCAATTCCTCCGGAGTGACGGAGGACGCAGCCTGTTTCTTGTTTCCTCCCGAACAGGAAACCAATAAGAAAGCACCTATCAGTGCTCCAAACAATAAGATATTCTTCTTCATAATAATGGTTAGTTTATTGAGTCTTTCGTACTATAACAATAAAAATCGTTTTTTGTTATAGACAAACAATGCATATTCGAAAAGTGTAGTGGAGAGATTTAAGATGCTGTTGACTATGATTAAGGAATAAACAATCATAGTGTATAAAAACAAAAAATGGCTACTCATCACGAGCAACCAATCTTTTGTTAACCTTAAATCTAATACTTATGAAAAAACACTGTACAAAGGTACCATATTTCAGGTAAATAGCAAATTTTAGAGCCTAAACAGCCCATATTATAACAGGGTTTAATAATCCGGGAAGCGTATTAACATTTCAGACTTTACACGTTAACATTTAACATATTCATTCACACAAGTTACTTCTTGGGTAAGTAAGAATAATCCGAAGATGATATCGTAAAGGAACGGGAGGTGAAAAGCCTGCGGGATAACCAATATTCGTTGTTTTGATGAATCAATCCGAAATTCCGGTTGTTTTCTGTTTGTTTCTTTTTCGTACTAGGTTTTGAATTAAACAATGATAGCCTTCCTATTCCTATTGATTTCTATGGGCATTCTTTTATAATCGATTCACTATTTAGACTCATTTCATTCGTTACTTTTACTTCGTATAACTATAGTGTACTTTGCGTATGACTATAGTTATACGCAAAGTACACTATAGTTATTCTTGCGGAATACTATAGTCATACGCAAAAAGAATAAGTAACACGGCTAATCTGATTAGGCAGAAAAAGAAATAAAAATAGTATTTGGCTCCTTCCCGCACCGTATAGAGCTCAAACCGATTTTTCAGACTGATCCATTTAATCTCTTCGGTCTGCAGTTGACTTACAGGCATAAAAAAAGGCTATCTATCCCAGACAGCCAATCTTTTGTTAACCTTAAATCTAATACTATGAAAAACACAGTACAAAGATACGGACTTTCCGGTTATCTCCAAATTTTGAGACCAAAGCAGCGTACCTTATAACATGGTTTAATAGAATCAGAGCTGTATTAACAAATAAGAGTCCAGGCATTAACATTTAACAGTTTTCTTAAATAATCAGAGCGTAAAACTGGAAAAGATGCAAAAGTTTTCGAATCGAACACCTTATCTTATTAAAGAGAGTTTATGAGGGCTAACAAATTCCTCTGCCAGCTGTTTCTAATAGAAGGTAATCATCAAATTCCCATTATATGAACAGATTCGAAAATAAAGTAGTTGTCATCACTGGTGCCGCCAGTGGTATCGGCGAAGCAACCACACGCCGCATTGTCTCCGAAGGAGGCAAAGTAGTCATCGCTGACCATTCCGAGAAAAGAGCGGAGCAGCTTGCCAACGAACTCACGCACGCAGGGGCCGACGTGCGTCATGTCTATTTCTCCGCCACCGAACTCCAAAGTTGCAAAGAGTTGATTGATTTTTCCATGAATGAATATCAAAGAATAGACGTACTGATTAATAATGTAGGAGGAACTGATCCCAAACGTGACCTTAGCATCGAGAAGCTGGACATCAACTACTTTGACGAAGCATTCCATCTGAATCTCTGCTGCACGATGTATCTTTCCCAACAGGTCATTCCTATCATGACTGCCAATGGTGGCGGAAACATTGTCAACGTAGCTTCCATAAGCGGACTTACGGCTGATGCCAACGGTACTTTATACGGCGCCAGCAAAGCGGGTGTCATCAACCTGACGAAATATATCGCTACTCAAATGGGAAAGAAAAACATCCGTTGCAACGCCGTAGCTCCGGGGCTGGTACTTACTCCCGCTGCATTGGACAACCTGAATGAGGATGTACGTAATATCTTCCTCGGTCAATGTGCCACTCCTTATCTGGGAGAACCGGAGGATGTTGCAGCTACCATCGCTTTTTTGGCTTCGAACGATGCCAGATACATCACCGGACAAACGATTGTGGTGGATGGCGGACTGACCGTCCATAATCCGACAGTGGCGTTATCATAAAACAACCGGACACCGTATTATCGGTAAAGATGACAGGTTATTAACCGGCAACCATTACAAAAAATAATCTCTTTTTCCTTGATGTTACCGATAGGAAACATATCTTTGTGACCAACTAAAACGTATGGAGATTAGAATAAAGAACGAATGTCATGATTGTTAAGACATTACTAGATACCGATCTTTATAAGTTTACCACATCGTATGCTTATATCAAACTGTTTCCCTATGCAATGGGCACGTTTAGTTTCAACGACCGGAATGAAACTCAATATACCGAAGATTTCCTGAAGGCACTCAAGGCAGAGATCAAGAATCTTAGTCAGTTGAGGTTTACGGAAGAGGAGCTGGAATATATGACGAAAAACTGCAGATTCCTTCCGAGAGTCTACTGGGAGTGGTTGTCTTCTTTTCGTTTCGATCCGAATAAGATTGATATTCATCTGGATGAAGCTTGTCATCTCCACATCGAAGTGACTGACTTGCTTTATAAAGTGACTTTATACGAAGTGCCTTTGCTCGCGATTGTCTCTGAAATCAAAAACCGTTTCTTTGGCAATATAGCAGACATGAACGAGATTCTTTGCAAGCTGTCGGAGAAAATAGAATTATCGAATCAACATCAGCTCCGCTTTTCCGAATTCGGCACACGGAGAAGATTCTCCATTGATGTGCAGGAAACGGTTATCAAGAAGCTGAACGAAACAGCGCAATATTGCACCGGAACTTCCAACTGTAACTTTGCAATGAAATATGGAATGAAAATGATGGGAACTCATCCACATGAATGGTTTATGTTTCACGGAGCACAGTTCGGATATAAACATGCCAACTATATGGCACTCGAAAACTGGGTGAATGTTTATGACGGTGATTTAGGTATCGCACTTTCCGATACATATACTTCCGGCATCTTCCTTAGCAACCTTAGCCGTAAACAAGCCAAACTTTTCGATGGAGTGCGGTGTGATTCCGGCAATGAATTTGAGTTTATCGATAAGCTGGTTGCCCGCTACAAAGAGTTGGGAATCGACGCGACAACCAAAACCATCGTATTCAGCAATGCCCTAGACTTTACAAAAGCATTGGATATTCAAGAATACTGCAAAAACAAAATCCGCTGCTCTTTCGGGATCGGTACCAATCTCACCAACGATACCGGGTTCGAACCTTCGAACATCGTGATGAAACTGACACAATGTAAGATGAATGTCAATCAGGAATGGAGGGAATGTATCAAACTGTCTGATGATGAAGGAAAACATACCGGCAGCCTTGAAGAGGTACAGGCTTGCCTGTATGAGTTACGGCTCAACAGAAAGCAATAAAAATAAAGAAAAGCAGGAAGTACCTCACCGGAGAATACTTTCTGCTTTTCTTTATGCATATTAGAAGTATGCCAGACAAAGACATACCAGCATAGAATCAGCTACGCATATCATTGTAACAAACTATGCAATAATCGTCAGGATTTGAATCCTTTCACTGCTCTTTCCAATCTTTCCAAAGGTAATTCGCCGGATTGTCTCCAGAGCTGTTGTCCTTTTCTAAAAAGAATAAAGGTAGGAGTCGACTCAACTGTATAGAAATCTGTAAGGGCAGGTTCCTGATCAATGTCTACCAATACCACTTCCAATGTTCCTTCCATCAGTTTCTTAAATTCTTCAACAACCGGTTTCATACGTTGGCAATGAGGACACCACGTTGCATAAAACTCTGCCATTACCCAATCACCGTTAGCCAGTTTCTCCTGATTTCTTTCTTCACAAGCTATTTTCTTTTCTTTCATACGAATATCTCCTTTTAATTAATTACTATCAACCTAACAATATCAGGAGAAATATAGTTTAGAAAAGTAGCAAGGTTATACACTAATTAAAGAATCCTTATTTAAAGATAAGCATTGCACAAAAATGAAACTTTCGTGCAAAAAAGGAACATCTTATTTAATATTTATTTATCTTTGCCCCCCGAAATGGTTCAGAATCCGTATCCAACGGACGACGATTAATAGGGAATCGGGTGTAAGTCCCGGACAGTCCCGCTGCTGTGAAGCTCTGTTCAATGTCTTATAATTGAACTAATTTAACGCCACTGATGTTAATCGGGAAGGCAAATAAGACAAGAGTCAGTCAGAAGACCTGCCATTTTGTGTAAGACGCTCCCCTCCTCGTGGGTTAGGAGAAAGAGCATCACTTGTTAAGCCCCAAATCAAAAAAATACTGTTTTTCGTCGGGTGGAGTATGTCCATTAGATGGGAAGACATTAATAAGTATGTACTTAATTGAAAAAAGTATGATAAAAAAAATCTTAGTAGCCAATCGCGGTGAAATTGCCGTAAGGGTGATGCGTTCCTGCCGGGAAATGGAGATAACGAGTATCGCTATCTTCTCCGAAGCAGACCGGACCGCGAAGCATGTGCTTTATGCAGACGAAGCTTATTGCGTAGGGTCGGCAGCATCCAAAGAGAGTTATCTGAATATAGAAAAAATCATCGAAGTGGCGAAAGCAGCTCATGCGGACGCCATCCATCCGGGTTACGGCTTCTTGTCCGAGAATGCTACCTTCGCCCGTCGATGTCAGGAAGAAGGAATCATCTTTATCGGACCCAATCCGGAAACAATGGAAGCCATGGGGGATAAAATTGCTGCCCGTATCAAAATGATCGAGGCGGGAGTACCCGTTGTTCCCGGCACACAAGACAACCTGAAAAGCGTGGAAGAAGCCATAGAGCTTTGCAATAAAATCGGCTATCCGGTGATGCTGAAAGCGTCTATGGGCGGTGGCGGAAAGGGTATGCGCCTCATCCACAATGCCGAAGAAGTAGAAGAAGCTTATACCACTGCCAAGAGCGAATCGTTGTCTTCCTTTGGTGACGACACGGTTTATCTGGAGAAGTTCGTTGAAGAGCCTCATCACATCGAGTTCCAGATTCTTGGTGACAAGCATGGAAATGTCATTCATCTGTGCGAACGCGAATGTTCCGTGCAACGCCGTAACCAGAAAATCGTGGAAGAGACTCCTTCGGTTTTCGTCACTCCCGAACTGCGGAAAGATATGGGTGAAAAGGCGGTAGCTGCAGCTAAAGCGGTGAACTATATCGGTGCGGGTACTATCGAATTTCTCGTTGACAAACACCGCAACTATTATTTCCTTGAGATGAACACCCGTTTACAGGTGGAGCATCCGATTACGGAAGAAGTAGTAGGTGTAGACCTTGTGAAAGAACAGATCAAAGTGGCGGACAACCAAGTACTCCAGCTGAAACAGGAAGATATCAAACAACGCGGACACGCCATCGAATGCCGTATTTGTGCCGAAGACACTGAAATGAACTTCATGCCAAGTCCCGGAATTATCAAACAGATTACGGAGCCGAACGGTATCGGTGTGCGCATTGACAGCTACGTGTACGAAGGATACGAGATACCCATCTATTATGACCCGATGATCGGCAAACTGATCGTATGGGCCACCAACCGCGATTATGCCATCGAACGCATGCGCCGCGTGCTCCACGAATATAAGTTGACCGGAGTGAAGAACAACATCAGTTATCTGCGTGCCATCATGGACACTCCCGATTTTGTGAAAGGGCACTACGACACAGGATTCATTGCCAAGAATGGCGAACACTTGAAACAATGTATCATGCGCACCAGCGAACGTGCTGAAAACATTGCCATGATTGCCGCATACATAGATTACCTGATGAATCTCGAAGAGAACAAAGGTGATGCAACGGATAACCGTCCTATCAGCAAATGGAAAGAGTTCGGACTGCACAAGGGAGTGTTGAGAATCTAATTTTAACAAAAAGAATTCAATTATGGAAATTCATATAGGAAACCGTGTGGCCGAAGTAGAGTTGGTCAGCAAGGAAGATAACAAGGTGGTGCTTACCATTGATGGAAAACCGTTTGAAGCAGATGTAGTGATGGCGGAAAACGGCACTTGCAACATCTTGATGGACGGACGCAGTTCGAATGCACAGCTGATTCGCCGTGATAACGGGAAAAGCTATAAAGTGAATACGCATTATAGCAGTTTCAATGTAGAAATTGTGGACAGCCAAGCGAAATATTTGCGGATGCGCAAGAAAGGGGAAGAGGAACAGAACGACTGCATCATTTCTCCGATGCCGGGCAAGGTAGTGAAAATACCTGTTGTAGTCGGTCAGGAAATGAAAGCGGGAGATACTGCCATCGTTATCGAAGCAATGAAGATGCAGAGCAACTACAAAGTGACTTCGGATTGCCGCATTAAAGAAATTCTGGTTCAAGAAGGTGATAGCATAACCGGCGAACAGACATTAATAACATTAGAACCGATTGCATAATAATAAGAACGGATTGCATTATGGAAGAAATGAATAAAGCATACGCCACGTTCGAGGAACGTGACCGCATCGCTTCTCTTGGTGGAGGCGTTGATAAAATAGAGAAGCAACATGAAAGCGGTAAAATGACTGCTCGCGAACGTATCGAGATGCTGCTCGATAAGGGTACTTTCGTTGAACTGGATAAGTTGATGGTTCACCGTTGTACGAACTACGGTATGGATAAGAACAAAATTCCGGGAGATGGTATCGTGTCCGGTTATGGAAAGGTAGACGGTCGCCAGGTGTTTGTTTACGCTTATGACTTTACAGTATATGGCGGCTCACTGTCAGCTTCCAATGCCAAAAAGATTGTGAAAGTACAACAACTTGCATTGAAGAACGGTGCCCCGATTATCGCTTTGAATGATTCGGGCGGTGCACGTATTCAGGAAGGGATCGAGAGCCTTTCCGGTTATGCTGATATTTTCTATCAGAACACAATGGCCAGCGGTGTGATTCCACAGATTTCGGCAATCCTGGGTCCTTGCGCTGGAGGTGCCTGCTACTCTCCTGCCCTGACCGATTTCATCTTTATGGTGAAAGAAAAAAGTCATATGTTTGTGACTGGTCCGGATGTAGTAAAAGCTGTGATTCATGAGGAAGTAAGTAAAGAAGAGCTGGGTGGCGCAATGACACATAGCAGCAAAAGCGGTGTGACTCACTTTATGTGCAATACCGAAGAAGAATTGCTGATGAGCATCCGTGAACTGCTTTCTTTCTTACCGCAGAATAATATGGATGAAGCTAAGAAAAAACCTTGCACTGACGAAACAAACCGCGAAGATACTTCTCTGGATACAATCGTTCCGGTAGATCCGAACGTTCCGTATGATATGAAAGATATTATCGAGCGAGTGGTAGACAACGGCTATTTCTTTGAAGTCATGCCGAACTTCGCCAAAAATATCATTATCGGTTTTGCTCGTCTGGCAGGACGTTCGGTAGGCATTGTCGCCAATCAACCCGCCTACCTTGCCGGAGTACTTGATATTGACGCCAGTGACAAAGCAAGTCGTTTTATCCGTTTCTGCGACTGTTTCAATATTCCATTGATTACATTCGAAGATGTTCCGGGATTCCTTCCGGGATATACGCAGGAAAACAACGGTATCATCCGTCACGGCGCAAAAATAGTTTATGCGTTCGCAGAAGCTACTGTTCCCAAACTGACTGTTATTACCCGCAAAGCTTACGGCGGCGCTTATATCGTAATGAACTCCAAGCAGACCGGAGCTGACGTAAACTTCGCTTATCCAAGTGCCGAAATCGCAGTGATGGGAGCAGACGGTGCTATCAATATCTTGTTCCGTAAGGCTGACGAAGCAACGAAAGCTAAAGAGCTGGAAGCTTACAAAGAAAAATTCGCAACTCCTTATCAAGCTGCCGAATTGGGATATATTGACGAAATCATTTATCCGAGACAGACTCGTAAACGTCTGATTCAGGCACTGGAGATGACAGAAAATAAGATGCAGACAAATCCGCCTAAGAAACACGGTAATATGCCCTTATAACAACTAGATAAGGTGCTGCAAGACAGCACCAGCCCAACGGACTTACGGAATATCCTACTATCATATCAGGACTTTCGTAAGTCCGTTTTTTTCCCGAAAGGTTCTTTCCGACCAATACCAAAAAACGGCACCTCGATTCACATCGCAGCACCGTCACAACACAAACACAAAATAAAACACGACAAAACTACTATGCAATCTTCCTGTTATGCCGGGGAGGCATATCTTGCTTGACTTATCTATATTCGCATACCCATAAGAAGCTTTATCAGGCGATTTGCATTATTATAACAAACAGTTATATGTTTTGTTCATGAGAAATCAAAAAAAATAAGGGAACACAACCGGACATTACTAAAAAACGGTACTCCGATTCACATCGCAGCACCGTCACAACACAAACACAAAATAAAACACGACAAAACTACTATGCAATCTTCCTGTTATGCCGGGGAGGCATATCTTGCTTGACTTATCTATATTCGCATACCCATAAGAAGCTTTATCAGGTGATTTGCATTATTAAAACAAACAGTTATATGTTTTGTTCATAAAAAACATACTCTTCTACTTATTTTTTCTCTTTATAATCCTTTAAAAAGCCATCCATCAGCCATTTAGCCAATGCCTGTCGGTTGGAATTTATCACTAACCGGCGTTGATCGAAAGTATTTTGAATATTGCCCAACTCCACAAAGACAGAAACGGGAGTGGTACGGGAAAGCACATACAGATTACGGCCACTCACAGTGCCGGAAAAGCCCCGGTTGGGCTGATGCTTATCATATTTCGATTCAAATGTATCTTTCATATTATTCGCCAACCGTTTGCTATGCGCTTTCTTGTTCGAATGATAGAAAAAGACATCAGTTTGCTTTCCCTTGCTTCGACTATCCACATGGATAAAGATAGCCCTGCAATAGGCATAGTTTTTACGGTCTTTCTGATATAAAGCGTTGATCTTATTGCAACGCTGCTGAAGACGTTGTACCTGATTCAATGGAATCGGATCCCCCATACAAGTTTCGCGCTTACTGTTGGACAGATACGATTCATCACGAATTCCATCCTTAGCGTCCTGAATGATAATACGCACATCAGCACCTTCCTGCATCAGAACACGCGCCAGACGAAGAGCAATATCATATGCATATTCGTCTTCGTGAAGCTCATGCCTTCCTGCCCGTCCGATAGCTCCGGGATCGGGACCGCCATGTCCGCTGACCACATAGAAACAAGCACCGGCAAGACGATTGGAAGTAACCTTGACATTTGCCAATTCCTTACCAAACAAAGGCTCGTTAATAGTAGTTCCCAAATTTGCGTTTTTTGATTTCTCTTTGGGAGGAATAATATAACTCACCCCTACTTTAAGTACATTCTTTTTCCCCAGTTTCTTTTTATTCAGCTCTATAAAATCATCCATATATTTTTGGGGAGAACGATTATGTCTCAATAAAAAAGCAGAGATACCCTCACCCGCCTTCGGGGTCGCTTTCTGCTGCGCCCAAAGTGCTGTTCCTGAGAAAAGAAAAGCTAAGAATAAAAGAATATAGAGTTTATTTTTCATATCTGCACAATTATCTCCTTCATGTGACTATCATTTCACTCATAAACAGGGCAAAAATACAATTATTTTCCCTACTTTTGCGCCATTAAAACATTTTTTGGAATAAATCACTAAAACCCGATAACATTATGGCAAAACAATTCAAGCCCGAAACCCTGTGCGTACAGGCAGGGTGGACGCCTAAAAAGGGCGAACCACGCGTATTGCCCATCTATCAAAGTACAACTTTCAAATATGATACCAGCGAACAAATGGCCCGCCTTTTCGATTTGGAAGATAGCGGTTACTTTTATACACGACTGCAAAATCCGACAAATGACGCTGTTGCCGCCAAGATTGCCGCTCTCGAAGGTGGTGTAGCCGCCATGTTGACTTCCAGTGGTCAGGCAGCCAACTTTTATGCCATTTTCAATATTTGCCAGGCCGGAGATCATTTTGTTTGTTCTTCCGCTATTTACGGCGGTACTTTCAACCTGTTCGGTGTGACAATGAAAAAACTAGGCATAGACGTTACTTTCGTCAATCCGGACGCCAGCGAAGAAGAAATTTCCGCAGCCTTCCAACCAAATACAAAAGCATTGTTCGGTGAAACTATTTCCAATCCTTCTCTCGAAGTGCTGGATATTGAGAAATTCGCCCGTATCGCTCACAATCACGGAGTACCTTTGATTGTGGATAATACTTTCCCTACCCCCATCAACTGTCGCCCGTTCGAATGGGGTGCCGACATCGTTGTTCACTCCACAACCAAATATATGGACGGACACGCTACCAGCGTAGGCGGTTGTGTAATTGACAGCGGTAACTTCGACTGGGACGCTCATGCAGACAAATTTCCGGGCCTTTGTACCCCTGACGAATCCTACCACGGACTGACTTATACCAAAGCATTTGGCAAAGGCGCTTATATAACCAAAGCTACCGCGCAACTGATGCGTGACTTGGGCAGCATCCAAAGCCCGCAAAATTCATTCTTATTGAATCTGGGACTCGAAACACTGCACCTCCGTATGCCACAGCATTGCCGCAATGCACAGAAAGTAGCCGAATACCTTTCCAAGAACGAGAAAGTGGCTTGGGTCAATTACTGTGGCCTGCCGGATAACAAATATTACGCTTTGGCACAAAAATATATGCCGAACGGTTCTTGTGGAGTAATCTCCTTCGGCCTGAAAGGGGGACGCGATGTTTCCATCAAGTTTATGGATTCACTGGAATTCATTGCTATCGTCACTCACGTTGCCGATGCACGTAGTTGCGTGCTTCATCCTGCAAGCCACACACATCGTCAGTTGTCGGACGAGCAGTTGATGGAAGCAGGTGTACGGCCTGACCTAATTCGTCTGTCCGTAGGAATCGAAAACGCAGATGATATCATCGCGGATATTGAACAGGCATTGAACGCATAAACATACCTAACAACCTAAAAATGAGTGGGTGTCAGAATTAAAACCAGCAATTGTCGGCTTTAATTCTGACACCTGCTCTTTTTGTTACATCAGTCGTAGTATCTGTTACATATTTGTTCCTCCATACCCCTCTTCTTTTTTACCTTTGTCACCAGTCAACTAATAAATAACACTTTGAATAAAGACATGAGAAACATTGTAAAGAAAACCACTCTGGTAAGTAGTTTAGTCCTCGCACTATCAGCAAACTCCATGTATGCCCAATCTTTCGAATGGATCAGCAGTACGGAAGGTAACACCTGGCAAAAATCGAAAGCCAAGCTACAAACGAATGCCGCACAAACTCCCATATTGGATGTCAGCGGTTCGGAAGAAGGGACTGTTTTCAAAGCTTGGGGAACTTGCTTCAACGAATTAGGATGGGATGCACTCAATATGCTTCCCCGTAAGGAACAGGAAACGATTCTTCACAAACTTTTCTCTCCCGAAGGAGAGCTGAGGTTCACAATGGGGCGCTTTTCCATGAATGCCAACGACTATGCACGTGACTGGTACAGCTGTGACGAAGTGCCCGGTGATTTCCAATTAAAATACTTCAATATCAACCGTGACAAAACAACTTTGATTCCTTTTATCAAAGCCGCCCAACAGTATAATCCCAACATGACTTTCTGGATGTCCCCATGGTCACCCCCTTCATGGATGAAAATCAATCATTACTATTCGGTACGCAGTGACCGTAATCAAAATCAAATGTCTCCCTTGTCGGACGTAGCCCTCTTTGAAGGCAGTAAAGAGAAAAACACGAAGGTTTTCCCGCAACAGCTAGCCGTGAATGATTATTTTATCCAAGACCCACGTTACCTGCAAACCTACGCCAATTACTTTTGCAAATTCATCGATGCTTACAAGCAACAAGGCATTGCCATTTCAATGGTGATGTTCCAAAATGAATCATGGAGCTACACCAACTATCCGGGTTGTGCATGGACGGCAGAAGGTATCATCCGTTTCAACACAGAATATCTCGCTCCTACCCTAAAGAAGCAACATCCGGAAATTAAATTATACTTAGGAACAATCAACACCAACCGCTACGATGTTATCGATCAGGTCCTTTCTGATCCACGTATGCCGGAAACGATACAAGGCGTCGGTTTCCAATGGGAAGGCGGACAGATCTTACCGAAACTCCGTGCCAAATATCCGCAATATAAATATGTACAAACAGAAAGTGAATGCGGATGGGGCTCTTTCGATTGGAAGGCAGCAGAGCATACCTTCGGATTGATGAATCACTATCTGGGTAATGGTTGCGAAGAATATACTTTTTGGAACGCTATATTGTATGATGGTGGTTTCAGCGGATGGGGATGGAAACAAAACGCGCTAATCCATGTAGATTCAAAAGCAGGAACGGCAACCTATACTCCTGAGTATTATGCAGTACAACATTACAGCCATTACATAACGCCCGGTTCAAAAATCTTAGCTTATAAAACCGGCAAAGAAGACAAAACTCCGGTACTTGTCGTTATGACTCCTCAAAAGAAACAAGTGGCTATAGCCGGAAACTTCAACGAAAAAGCGAAAGATATAACCGTTAATTTAGGGAACCGCTATTTAAATATCACTTTACAACCTCATTCACTGAATACTTTCGTAGAAAAATAGGAAAAGAGAATAAAAAAAATACTCACTGCAATGAGATTCCCTCTCATCACAGTGAATATACTTAAGAATTTAGAATAACAACCTCCTTACATCCGGCCTCCTCCCAACGCCTGATATAAAGTAATCATACCCTGGATTTCGGTAAAGCGATTGGCTACTTGAGACAATTGTGCATTAAGCAACGTTTGTTGTGCAGTCAATACCTCCAGATAAGTGGTGTTGCCATGCTTCATCAAAAGACTTATGCTCTTGGCGGCCGTCTGTAAGGAAGCTACTTGCTTATCATAGAAAGCAGCCTTCTCACGGGCCGTCTGATACTGTACCAATGCTTCGTTCACCTCCACGCCCGCATTCAGTAAAGTCTGTTCAAAACTAAGGCGTGCTTCTTCCTGTTGCGCTTTTGCAATCTTGAGTTGTGCGATATTCAGTCCTTTATTAAACAAAGGCTGAGTCAGGGATGCTAAAGCAGAAGCAAGGAATTGTCCCGGATTGATAATCATGCTACCGGCACTGTTTGTCCACCCGGCACTACCACTCAAAGTGATGGAGGGATAGAAAGCAGCACGAGCTGCATTCGTTGTGTAGAAAGCCTGAGCCAGTGAAAATTCCGCACTACGAACATCGGGGCGATTGGCAAGCATTTGCAAAGGAACACCTACTGAGAAGTTCTCCGGCAACTGCTGATTTCCCAGTTTTCCACGCTGAATCTCGTGAGGAGTTTCCGCCAATAACAACGCCAACGAGTTCTCTGCCTGATTGATCTGCTCTTTCAGATCAAGCACAGTCGTACATATATTATAATAGGTAGCCTCTGTCTGCGCCAACCCGGCTTCAGTCACCATACCGGCATTTTTCATGGCACGGGTAGTCCTCACACTTTCCTTCCAAGCCGCTTCGGTAGCAACAGCAATCTCATATTGCGAATCAAGCATTAGCAATGTATAATAGGCATTTGCCATAGCAGCCACCAATTGTGTTTTCACAGCCTGCTCATACTCCTTACTCTGTTCGTAGGCAGCTTTCGCACGACGTTTGGCTGTCGTTACCTTTCCAAAGATATCCAACTCCCACGAAGCCGTGACAGGCAGAGAATAGGTCTGTGTGGCTTTCGCACGGTCTAAACTGCTGACAGCCCCTTCGGGCGCCAAAAACAGGGTAGGCAGATAAGACAATTTGGACGTCAAGAGTGAAGCTTCTGCTTCTTTCACACGCAGGTGAGCCGTCTGCATATCTGTATTCCGCACCAAAGCCGAATCGATCAAAGTCTGCAAATATGGGTCGGTAAAAACCTCCCTCCACGAGAGGTTACCGAAGTTTGCCGTATCGGCGGCAGCGACTGGCTCACTACCATAAAGTCCCTCCGGAACTTCCGACACCGGTTTGTATTTATTGTAAATACCGCAACTGCTCAGTACCAGTGTTGCTGCGGATAATATGATAATTTTTCTCATACTTTACTTTTCTATTTGAGTTATTTATCTTCGTTAAACACACTGCGTTCCGCCAAGCTTCTTTCCTTCTCCAATTCTACTTGTTGGTCCGCCTCCTCATACATCGGCTTACGGATTTTCTCCTGCAAGAACTCAAATGCAATGTAAAATACCGGGACTACAAACAATAATGCCAATGTACCCACAGCCATACCTCCTACGACACCTGTACCCAATGATGAATTACCGTTAGCGCCTGCACCGGAGGAGAACATCAACGGCAACATACCGAAAATCATCGTAAGAACTGTCATCAAGATAGGTCGCAAACGAGCTTGCGCCGCACTGTAGGCCGACTCGATAATTCCCATCCCTTTACGACGCCGTTCGATTGCGTACTCTGTAATCAGAATAGCCGTCTTCGCTAACAAACCGATCAACATAATCACACCCGTCTGGAGATAAATATTGTTCTCCAAACCGAAAATCTTGGCAAAGAGGAAAGATCCCATCAAGCCGAACGGTACGGAAAAGATAACGGCAAA
The DNA here is from genome assembly GCF_014287315.1 of Bacteroides sp. NSJ-39. NCBI lineage: Bacteria > Pseudomonadati > Bacteroidota > Bacteroidia > Bacteroidales > Bacteroidaceae > Bacteroides > Bacteroides sp. NSJ-39. Next base: position 128,410 of record NZ_JACOOB010000006.1, read on the forward strand.
CGGTATCAGGAAGCTTTCATACAAACAAGCTAGAATAAGGAAGATCAAAACAATGCAAATACCATACACAAAAAGCGTTTTTGCACCGCCACTGCTGGCCTCTTCACGCGCCATTCCTCCATACTCGTATCCGTATCCCATAGGCAAGGTCTGTTCGGCAACCTCATTAATGGCTTTCTGGACCTCACCGGATGAGTATCCGGCAGCCGGATTCACGTTGGCTGTAATACTGCTATACAGGTTGAAGCGATTGGCAACTTCCGCTCCCATTACTTTCTTGATCGTCACAAACTGGCTGACAGGAGCCATTTCGGTACCATTACGGACATACATATTCTTGAGTGCGTGCTCATCCAAGCGATACTCCGGTGAAGCCTGCATCATAACACGATATACCTTACCGAACTGGTTATAGTTGGATATGTAAGCACCACCACAGTAACTACCCAGTGCATCCAATATCGTAGAGGGCGAAATACCTGCCCGCTTACACTTCGCCGGATCTACTTCTACCGACAGTTGGGGAAAGTTCATGGCGTAGGAAGTATATGCCATTGCCACTTCCGGACGCTGGTTCAACGCACCGAGGAACTTCATCGCATTGTTATAGAATGTAGTCATATCCCCACCAGTCTTATCCTGAAGGTTCAGTTCGATAGAGTTACCCATACCGTAGCCCGGAATCATACCCGGCTGGAAGCAGAAAATCTGTGCTTCTTTAATCATATAGAATTGTCCGTTCAGGCGTGTCATCACCGCATCAGCCGTGTGTTCGCTACCCTTACGTTCGCTCCAGTCCTTCAGACGGATAATAACCGTACCGTACGAAACACCCTGTCCGGCAATCAGTCCGTAACCGGCGACAGTAGTATATTGTTTTACCTCCGGAGTGCTCTTTATCACAGCTTCTACTTTATCGATTACTTTGTTGGTCTCTTCCAGCGTACTACCCGGTGCCACACTGACATTCACCATCATAACTCCCTGATCTTCCTGAGGAACCAGACCGGTTTTGGTTGTCGACATCAGATAAACGAGCAAAGCTATACAGCAAACCAAAGAAGTCCACACCATCCAACGGTGGTGGATAAAGAACATCACTCCTTTCTTATATTTACCCAGCATAGCATTGTAAGAAGCATTATAAGCGGCACGCACACGTCCGTTGATACTTTTCGCGCTCTTAGTGCCCGAAGCCGGACGCATCATCATAGCGCACAATGCCGGACAAAGAGTCAAGGCGCAAATACAGGACAAGCCAACGGAAGTTGCCATAGTGATACCGAACTGCGTATAGAAAATACCGGAAGTACCGCCCATAAAAGTAACAGGGATAAATACCGCCATAAATACACACGTACAAGAGATTACCGCCATCGTCACATCACTTAACGCATCTTTGGTGGCAAGATAAGGAGATGTGTAGCCGGAATCAAACTTTGCCTGCACTGCCTCTACCACTACAATAGCGTCATCAACTACCGTACCGATGGCAAGCACCAGAGCGAAAAGCGTAAGAATGTTGATACTGAATCCGGCTGCCGTCAGACAGGCGAACGTACCGACCAAAGAGACAATGATGGAAATAGACGGTATCAGCGTGCTTTTGAAATCCTGCAAGAAGAAGTAAACCACAAGGATAACCAAGATGATAGCGATGACCAATGTCTCCACCACATTGTGAATAGAAGCGAACAGGAAGTCGTTAGAACTCATCATCGAAAGAAATTCCGTACCCGCAGGCAGGTCTTTCGACATTTCATTCAGTTTGTCCGTTATGGCTTCGTTCACCGAAGTAGCGTTTGCTCCGGCCACCTGGAAGGCCATAAACGTCACGCCCGGATGTCCGTTTGTCTTACCATGAAAGCTGTAAGACAACGCTCCCAATTCCACCTTGGCCACATCTTTCAAGCGAAGTGTAGAGCCATCATCCTCTGCACGCAACACAGTGTTCTGAAATTCTTCCACACTCTTCAGACGACCGCGATATTTCATAGTGAACTGGAAAACATTTTTAGAATCCGCACCTAAAGAACCGGTAGGAGCCTCAAGGTTCTGCTCACCCAGTATTGCCGTCACATCCGACGGAACCAATCCGTATTGTGCCATCAATTCAGGTTTCAGCCAGATACGCATACTATAAGTATCTCCCAACTCCATCACGTCACCGACTCCCTCTATACGTTTAATTTCCGGAATAACGTTAATATCCAGATAATTGGCAAGGAAAGTTTCATCGTAACGGTCGTCCGTACTTACCAATGAATTAATCTGCAGGAAGCTGGTCTGTCGTTTACTCGTCGTTACACCGATCTTGGTAACTTCAGCAGGCAACAGCCCTTGAGCCTTCGATACACGGTTTTGCACGTTGACCGCAGCCATATCCGGATCTGTTCCCTGCTTGAAATAGACTTGAATAGTGGCAGTACCGGAATTGGTCGCATTAGAAGTGATATACATCATATTTTCAACACCATTGATACTCTCTTCCAATGGCATAATCACACTATTCATCACCGCATCAGCGTCTGCCCCCGTATAAGTGGCGGACACCATCACCGTAGGCGGTGCTATATCGGGATATTGCTCCACCGGCAAGGTGAAAAGCGAAATAAATCCAACAATCATAATCAACACGGAAATGGACATAGCCATCACCGGTCGCTTTATAAATATATTTCCTTTCATTTTTTGTATCTTACAGCTTTATTTTACTTGCGTTCCCTCTCTAAGCAGTCCGGCGCCTTGTGACACAATCTCGTCCCCGACTTTCAACCCGTCCAGAACGATATACTCGCGTCCGTCATTGATAGCAGCTACAGTAATCAACGTTGAAGTCGCTTTTCCGTCCACAACTTTATATACGGAAATCTTATCCTGCATTGCCACCGTAGCTTCCTGAGGAATAACAATAACACCTTTGTAGGAATTGGGAAGCAGGACACTGCCCGAAGCGCCACTGTGTAAAATACCCGAAGCATTAGGGAACACCGCACGGACACCTACCGTTCCTGTCTGACGGTTGATCACACCGCTGATAGACTCCACACGTCCTTTCTCGCCATACACCGAACCGTCAATCAGTTTTAATTCTACTTCCGGCATATTCTTCAATGCTTCGTCCATGTTTTTATACTGATTAATCAAAGAAAGCAATTCATTTTCGGTCAAAGAAAAGTAAACGTACATATCCGAATTGTCGGAAACCGTAGTCAAAGCCTGTGGAATGCTCGGTCCTACCAATGCTCCGACACGGTAAGGCAACATAGCTATCACACCGTCGCTGGGACTCTTCACTACCGTATATGAAAGGTTATTGCGGGCGTTCACTTCCTGTGCTTTCGCCTGTGCCAGCTGTGCTTTGGCTGCCAGAAGAGAATTCTTTGCCGTACTCAGATCGAATGCGGAAACCACATTCTCCTTATACAGTTCCTCTTTGCTTTCATAAGTAAGCTGTGCCGTAGCAAGAGCAGCTTCAGCAGACTTCACATTTGCCACCGCCGTCTGCAATGCGGCTTCGTAGGGCACCTGGTCGATAATGAACAATGTCTGTCCGTTTTTTACACGTTGTCCTTCCGTCACACATACTTTTGTCAGCGTTCCGCTCACCTGCGGATAAATATCAATATCCTGGCGTCCGCGAATTGTCGCCGAATATGTGCTCAGAATCATACGATCCGCCGGAGCGACGGTCATAACTTCATATCCTGTTTCCACTTGTGCAGGTGGAGCTTGCTTACATCCCGTAGCAGCAACCAGACAGCAGAGCAATAACAGCCCTTGCTTAACTTTACTAATCTTTCTACTCATTATGTTACCTATTAAATTTTTGAACGCGGCAAAGATAGGCTCTTTTTAGTATAGAAAACTGGTCATACTGTTTTGAGTTTTGTTCATTTTCGGAATATAAAAGCTAATATTTAGTAAAAAAGTCCTATTTTTGTCCGCGAAAAGAGAAATGTGTATGAAAGAAAGAAACTCCAGCCTTGCTATACTCCGCGAACCTTTTATTTCCGGAACCGACGAGAATCTGTCTCCGGTCATGCATCATTTATGGAAGTTGGAAGGAGGTGCCATTTACTTCTGCCGTAAGGGATGGGCACACGCTACAATCAATTTGAAGGATTATGAAATTGTAGAAAACACACAAGTAGTACTTCTTCCCGGTACCATTATCCGCATCAATGGTTGCAGCAGCGACTTCACCGCTTCGTTTTTCGGATTTCCAAAAGAGATGTTCATGGAAGCCTGCATGCGGTTTGAGCCTATATTTTTCCGGTTCATCAAAGAACAGCCTTGCTACGTTCTCCCCCAAGAAAACACCGGAGCCATCAACGGATTGATACGAGCCACAACAGCGATATACAACGACCGTGAAAACCGTTTCCGGAACCAGATAGCCAAGAATCATCTCCAATCGTTTATGCTAGATATTTACGATAAGTGTTACCGCTATTTCGGCAAGCATAAAATAGAAGGTGGTACCCGACAGGATGAAATTTTCAAAAGTTTTGTATCGCTTGTGCACGAGCATTGTGCCTCCCAACGGGAAGTCAGCTTCTATGCCGACAAACTGTGCATTTCTACCAAATATCTGACTGGTATCTGCAAAGCTGTCACTGGTGATTCCGCTAAAAAGATCATTGACGACTTTGCCATTCTGGAGATTAAAGTGTTGCTTCAATCAACCGAACTGACAGTGCAGGAAATTGCCGACCGACTCGTTTTTCCCGACCAGTCGTATTTAGGGAGGTACTTCAAAAGGCACGAGGGGATGTCACCGAAGGAATATCAGAGTAAGTATTCCATGTAATAATCTCCTGCAATATTCTCTTATATCATCAGGCTCGGATTCTTTAATTAGTGTTTACGACACAACACAGATTGTTAACAGATCTGTAATACTATCTTAATCTGCCTTGCATTCCTTTGCACCGTGAAACAAAAACACGGGTGTGAATAACTTTATTGCATTTAATAAATTAAAAGAAGCAAGGTAAAAGATTATGAAAAGAAACAAATGGCTGCTTTCTCTGTCGATTGGGCTCTTGTGCTGTGGCTCTGCATACGCACAGACAACAGTGAAAGGAAAAATCACAAGTGAAGGCGGGGAACCGTTAATCGGGGCTACCGTAGCTGTGAAAAACTCGACAGACGGCACGGTGACCGACATCGACGGAAACTACTCCCTGAAGACTAAGAAAACATTGATTCAAAAGGATTTGCTTGTATTCAGTTATGTGGGATATAAAACGCTACAGAAGAACTATGCAGGCAATACGATGAACGTAAAACTGGCGGAAGAGTCGCAACAACTGAATGATGTGGTGGTGACTGCCCTGGGGATCAAACGTGAAGAAAAAGGATTGGGATATGCCACGGAAACCGTGAAAGGGGATATGATTACGAGTGCCCTGCCCACCAACTGGTCGACGGCACTGAACGGCAAGGTAGCCGGATTGAGTGTTATCTCTTCCGGTGGTCCGCTTAATTCGAGCCGTATCTCGCTGCGGGGGGACGTCTCGCTGAACCAGAACGGAAACGACGCATTGGTGGTAGTGGACGGTGTACCGATGAGTAGTCCGATGACCAATCCGGGTGTTGCCTACGGTGCAGGTTCAAACAGCGAACTTTCCGTGGACTATGGTAACGGATTCTCCGACATCAATCCGGATGATATCGAAAGCATCCAAGTATTATATGTATAATTAAAATATTTAAATTATGGACGCGAAAAAAAACATCTTTCGATTGTTATTTTTAATAATGGGATATTGCCTGACGATGACTTCATGTTCTGATGACAATAATACTGACTGGAATCTTGCACCTTTGTTGACAACTCGTTCAGTGGTAACGCCCGATTTCGATTGGGAAAAAGCTGATTGGATGCCGACTCCTGCAGGATATGCACAAATACCAGTTCCTTGGATTGGAGCAGGGAGTTTATCTTCATTCTATGAAACAGACATACTTAATGATTATAAATCTTTTGATGGATGGGAGATGCTTTATAATGCTTTTAGTTCAGAAGCTTCTAATGTAGTGAATAATCCTTTCTTTGTATTGTATAATAAGTATTGAGGTACAATGAGAATATATTTATATATAACAACACCTTTCGTAGCAACTTCTTCTTATATACAAAATGGCATTTCTGTTATTTCTGCTAGGGAAACATCTATTTTAAACTTTTTAGGACAGCCAGTACTAGATGCAGTAGCAAAAGATCAGAAAAGCTATGTACAACTACAGCCTGCCCCTATTGATGGCTCAATGCCATTAGCTACTAACAGATGGTATATGATGGAATATGAATTGGCTTATGATCAGAATCTTTCTTCTATTCCCTATAATGAAATACGATTTAATTGGTTTTTGAACTACTATAGTGTTTCTAAAATATACTTAGATGGAAAAATGGAAGGAAAGCTTGATGCTATTCTAGGTCAAGGAGCAGTAGATCATTCAAATAAAATGGGGAATATATTACAATCTGATGAATTAAAATCAATAGGGACTGGAGTTTTGGCTGGAATTGGACTAAATTCTTTAGAGAGAAACAAAATATCAGATGCCAAAGATGGACAATCAAATAATAAGTTAGGGCTAAAAAATGGGATCTTTAATGCGTTATATAATGGAGTGAGTTCTGCATTAAAGGGATCTACGTCTGGTCTGCCAGGACTTATTATTGGATTTGTTAGTGGAATTGTGGGTGGAAGTAGCAACAAAGGAATAAATCCTCCGGTAAATTATCAATTGATGACTACAATTTCTTTGTCAGGTACAAGCACAAATAGCGGATCATTTCCTTCAATGCCAATTTCATTTTGGTTACCAGGAACAGAAAATGTTATAAATGCAACAGGTTATGTTCCATTATATAATAAAATACTGGGAGTCGTGAATTTTAAAGGAAAGCCAGATATAAAATCTCACGAACAATACTATGAATATCAGGGATTTGACCCAGAATATGGTGATTATATTAATGAAGTTCATCGCATTGTCTTTGATACAAGTAAAGATTATTCACCTTACTTAGAATTTAATCCAGAAGTAAAGGCAATTGCCGATATACGTGTAATAAATCAAGAGATCGTTTTATATTATAATAAAGAGACTTTATGTAGATCTTTAAAGACATCGTATAATAATGAAAAATATACTTATTGGGAAGAAGGAATTTATACTGACCACTAGAATACAGATTGGGCCAATTTTAACAAATATAACGGAGATGTTTGTGTACGTTTTTTCATCGAAATACAACCTAAAAATGGTGCGCCAGTTTCTCATATAATAAAAACATTCAAATTAAAGGAAAATCGCACTTCTGAAGAGTTAGAGTCAATGCCTAATTATTTAAAGCCTAATTATAACGATTATAATTTAGAGAAAGATTACCATCTAATTTTAAAACCTAAAAGATAAAAACATGAAATAAATTCCGAGTTCTTTGCCTACTTACTAAAAGGATGGAATACACCTTGCCCTCTAGTGTATATGCTGCAAGTCACTCTGCACAACGGGATAAAAAATCACATCGGTCTGCCCAGCGGTTATCTAAAGAATACTTCAACCATTACATCAGCACTGAAAAAAGGAAGAGGTGAGCCGGGAAGTTGCTACATTCAACATGGGTCATATTCTGGATTGCGCCAATGTGATGTGTTTCGATGATAACAGCAAGTCTTTTGAGGAGGCTCTCAAGTCGGCAGATGAACCGGAAGAAATTATCGCATTATTCAATCAGGTTACTTTAAGAAAGTTATAAGCAATGAAAAAGATCAATTTTAGAAAAACGCTGTTTGCAGCGGTTTTGCTTTTCCAGCTGAACGCTATTGCCGCCTTTGGTCAGACGGTGGTGAAAGGTAGTGTGAAAGATAATACAGGTAAACCCATCAGCGGTGTAGTGGTGACAGACGGGGCACATTTCAATACGACTGATGCAGAAGGAAATTATGTTCTGAACACTGATCCGACACGTTATCCAATGGTTTACATCTCTACTCCGGCAGCGTATGAGCTTCCTTCCAAAGAGGGGGTAGCCGATGGTTTCTATCAATATCTGGATGCCGGGAAAAGCGAGAACCAATGTGACTTCGTATTGACTAAACGGCAGAAGCCGGTGGATGAATTTGTCTACATCGTCCTTTCCGACCCGCAAGTGAGAAACGAAAAGCAACTGGACCGCTTCCGCACGGAAACAGTGCCCGATCTGAAACAGACTGCCGACTCACTAAAGAACTTCGAAATCGTCGGCATGGGACTGGGGGATCTGGTGTGGGATGCCATGAATCTGTACGCTCCTTACCGGCAAGCGGTGTCCAACTTGGGAATGACGATGTTCCAACTGATGGGAAACCACGACTTCAACCTGCTCTACAAATCTATAACGCAGACGGATCATCCGGCGGATGGTTATGGGGAACAGAATTATTATCAGTCATTCGGCCCGGCTAACTATTCATTCAATATCGGTAAAGTGCATGTGATAGCAATGAAGGATATTGATTACGACGGCAACAAGAAATACACGGAACGCTTCACGCCGGAAGATTTGGACTGGTTGAGAAAAGATTTAAGTTATGTGCCTAAAGGAAATATCGTGTTCCTGAACGTTCACGCTCCAGTAGCTAATAACACGGTAGCTGCGGGGGGAAATGCGCGCAACGCCAATGCGCTTTTCCAACTGTTGAGGCCTTACCAAGTACATATTTTCTCCGGACACACGCACTTTTATGAAAATCAGTTGCCCGCCCCTACCATTTACGAACATAATATCGGAGCGGCCTGCGGCGCATGGTGGGCAGGACACGTGAATCGTTGCGGAGCACCAAACGGTTATCTGGTGGTACAAGTGAAAGGTGATGATGTGAAATGGCGTTACAAGGCAACAGGGTGTTCGCCGGACTATCAGTTCCGGCTTTACCAACCGGGAGAGTTTGAAAGCCAGAAAGACTATGTGGTAGCCAATATCTGGGATTGGGACTGGACGTATACGGTAAACTGGTACGAGGATGGAGTGTTGAAAGGTGCTATGCAGGCTTTTGACGATGAGGATCAGGATTATATCAATATGGTAAAGGGAAAGAAAACGGGTTATCGCACACGTCATCTTTTCCGTGCACAGCCTTCTAAAGATGCAAAATCTGTCAAGGTGGTGGTTAAAAACCGTTTCGGGGAGATATTCACGGAAGAGATAAAACTGTAGTTTTATTTCAGTCTGTTTATACTGGTAGTAATTATAATTATACTGGTAGTAAATTATAAAAGTCATGAGGGAGTTTAAGCTTTAACTTCCTCATGACTTTTATTTTTGAAACAATCTCACTTTAACGGAAAATCCGGCACATCGCTACTTTCATCGGTACTTTCCTCATCGCCCATAGTGCACAAAGCAGGGAACAGATGGCGCAGACCACAAATGTAACTCCGGTAGATACAAGGATATTTCCCAAGCCGACCAACGGAGAAACAATACCTCCGGAAGCAAAACAGAGTGCTCCCAACAGGGCGGAAGCTGCTCCGGCGTAACGGCGTTCGCTATCCATCGCCAAGGTAGTGGAGGAAGTAAAGGTCAGTCCCATTGTGAAAAGTAATGCAAACATCAGCAGTTCATAGGTCCAAAAGCCGCATCCGTTATACAAGGCAATCATCACACAGACGGACAGGCACAACATACCGATGCATCCGGTCAGCGTCCCAGTTTCAGGTTGGCGGAATTTCACGGAGATAGCTGCTGCCACCCCGATAGCTACCGCATTCACCGCGAAGCAGATACTAAATGCAAAGGGGGAAAATCCGTAATGTTGTTGCACAATAAAAGGTGAGGAAGCTATGTAAGCAAAGAGGATGCCTTGTGCAAACGCCAGTTGCAGAACATAGAGCATGTAACGGGGGTTATGAACGATTGCACCGAAGTTACGGAAAGTAGAAACAATTCCCGTCTTCGAGCGTTTCTCTACGGGAAGTGATTCTTTAAAACGGATGCAGCCTATCCACAGCAGTACGCCAATAAACAGCAATATCACAAAAATCCCTTTCCATCCGATCGTCCCGGTCACCAACCCTCCGATTACCGGAGCTGCCACGGGAGCCACTCCATTAATCGCACCGATCACGGCCAGCATCTTGGCCAGTTCCTTCCCCGAAAACTTGTCCGTAGCCACCGAACGGGATATGACAATACCGCCTGCTCCTCCGATTCCCTGTATCAACCTCAAGGTGATAAACGAATAAATGTCCGGTGCAAAAAGACAGAATACGGTAGACACGATGAACAGTATCATCGAGACGAGCAACAACGGACGCCTACCGTATTTATCACTCAATGGTCCGAAAAAGATTTGTCCCAATGCCAAACCTATCATACTGGTGGTAAGCCCCAATTGCACCATCGACGAGTGGGTAGAAAAATAGTCTGCCATGGCTGGCAGACTAGGCAAATACATATCCGTCACAAAAGGTCCGAACGCTGACAACATACCGAGCAAAATCAGCAAAAATACCTTTGAGTTCTCCTTATTTATTATTGCAGTCATAAACTATTGATTAAAATTCGACTGCAAAGGTATAGGTTTTCTTTTATTTACTTATAGGCTTAATCAGAACAAAAAAGGAGCTTTTCAGAACAATTTTTCTTATTTAGTCGTATAGCTTCACCTTACGGTACATATTATATCGCATCTTTACTTCAGGAGTGGTTGTACTTCTTTCTATTCTTTCTCCTATTTGATATGCTAGCTGCCATTCGTTAAAAAACGTTATATTTGAGCCTATATAGGGTTACAACTTACTTGTTTTTTTTCATAATTTTGCAAACCAAAAATAGAAAAATAGGTATCAAGATGAAACTAAGATATTATCAAATCGCCATTCGTTACAAGAACAAAATGCATGACTTTCACGGTTGGGGTGTAGCAGCGCAGATTTGATAACCCTCCTATTTTCACTACAGAGAACGCCAGAGGACACAGCGTTCAAATAATCTTCATTAACTTGTGTCAACTGACATATTTCAAAAGAAAAAACTCTGTGTTACTCTGTATTATTCCGTGGTGAAGAAAATTCAAAATTCTACTATTAATTAAATTTCTTTTCACTTTATGAGCAAAAAAAGATGGCTCATAGTGCCGCTATGTGCCGTGCTATGCAGTCAGGGACTGTTTGCCCAGACGCTTGACAGGAGAGTGTTGGGCATTGACGAAATGTTCCGTCTGGCAGACGAGAACAGTCAGAGTATTCAAATGTATAAAACCGGAAAGGAAGCAGCCGATGAAGCTTTGAAGGCTGCCAAGTCACAACGTTTGCCGGACATAGGTGCCTCACTCTCATTTAGTTACCTGGGCGACGGATATATATGGGACCGTGACTTCAAAAACGGGCAGAATATCCCTATGCCACACTTCGGCAATAACTTTGCGTTGGAAGCGCAACAAGTGATTTACGCCGGAGGAGCCATCAACAGCAGTATTACTCTGGCTGAACTCGGTCAGCAAATGGCTGCATTGGACTGGCAGAAGAACCGTCAGGAAATCCGCTTTCTCCTGACCGGCTATTACCTGGATTTATACAAGTTGAATAACCAGCTGCAAGTGTTACAGAAGAATCTGGATTTGACGGAACAGGTGATCCGCAACATGGAATCACGCCGCACACAGGGAACGGCCTTAAAAAATGACATCACCCGCTATGAGCTACAGAAAGAGACGCTGAAACTGCAACTGGCAAAGGTGCAGGATACCCGCAAAATAATGAATCATCAACTGGTGACTACCTTACATCTGCCTGCCGGAACAGAAATCGTTCCCGATTCTACCTTGCTGAACGAGGAAGTGACAGCATTAGCCGAAAACGACTGGCAAATGATGGCCAGTCAAAGCAATGTAGGACTGCAACAAGCCCAGCTGGCTATGAAAATGAACGAGCAGAAAGTGAAATTGGAACGCTCGGAACTGCTTCCGAAAATTGCACTTGTGGCCGGTGAACATTTAGATGGTCCTATCACCATCGAAGTCCCGGTGCTCGACAATAACTTCAATTACTGGTATGTGGGGGTCGGTATCAAATACAATCTTTCTTCTTTATTTAAAAACAACAAGAAAGTGCGCCAGGCAAAACTGAACGTCCGCAGAGCACAGGAGGAATATTCACTGGCACAGGAACAAATAGAAAACGGTGTACAGGCGAACTACGTCAACTTTCTCACCTCTTTCACAGACCTGCGTACACAGGAGAAAAGCGTGGAACTTGCCGACCAGAACTATAACGTAACCAGCAATCGTTATAAAAACGACCTTGCCCTGCTCACCGATATGCTCGATGCCAGCAATATGAAACTAAGTGCCGACCTCGGTCTGGTCAATGCACGTATTAACTTGATATACAGTTATTATAAAATGAAATATATCACACACACTCTCTAGCAGAGAAGTAATGACTTATCAAAAAGAATCCAACTTATAATAGAACCAAATTCTCATCTCTCTTAAAATAGAACAGATTATGATAGCTAGAAAAACCCAGAAGATAATATACAACATTGTAATTATCTGTTTACTTATCGGTGGTGTCACTTATGTTTGTTCCCGGTTTATCCACTTGGGAAATATCGAATATACGGATAATGCGCAGGTGAAACAACATATCACGCCGATCAATACCCGTGTACCGGGATTCATCAAGAAAATCTACTTTGACGAGTATCAGCAAGTGCGCAAAGGCGACACGCTTCTTATCATCGAAGATGCGGAATTCCGTCTCCGTGTGGCACAGGCAGAAGCGGATTTGGCGAATGCCACCGCAGGACGCCAGGCCACTACCATCGGTATCGCCACTACGCAAAACAATTTAAGTGTGAGCGACGCAAGTATTGAAGAAGTACGTGTACAGATGGAAAATGCCAAACGTGAACTGAACCGTTTTGAGAAACTGTTGCAGGAAGACGCAGTGACGAAACAGCAATATGACAACGTACATACAGCATACGAAGCTGCCAAAGCCCGTTATGAACAGGTGTCACGGGCTAAAATGTCTACTTCTTTAGTGAAAAGTGAGCAGACTCATCGCCTGGGACAGAATGAAGCAGGTGTCCGCCTGGCAGAAGCTGCGTTGGAACTTGCCCGTCTGAATCTCTCTTATACAGTCATCATTGCTCCGTGTGACGGCACGACAGGAAAGAAAGAAATCCTGGAAGGGCAACTGGTGCAACCGGGACAGACTATGGTTGATATCGTAGACAGCAGTGATTTGTGGGTAATCGCCAATTACCGCGAAACCCAGCTTCCGAATATCAAAGAAGGTGCAGAAGTGGAAATAACCGCAGACGCCGTGCCGAACGTCACATTCAAAGGAGTAGTAGAATCCATCTCCGATGCAACAGGAGCCGCCTTCTCAATGATTCCGCAAGACAACGCCACCGGAAACTTCGTGAAAGTGGAGCAACGTATTCCCGTACGTATCAGTCTGAAAGGAAACAAACCAGAAGATTTGAAACGCATGCGTGCCGGTTTTAACGTGGAATGTGAAGTGAAATATTAACACTCCAATTCTCAATCGCTTTAATTTTTTAATTTTCAATTCTTAATTTTCAATTCTTATGAGTGCTCCTGTTCTGAACGGTCCTTTTGTTTTACCGATGTTCCGCAGCTTCGTGCCGCGGAAAATGCAACCGTGGATTTATCTTTTCATAGCCGTCACCTTCCAACTTTCGGGAGGTGTCTATTTGGGTGCATTGAATCAGATGATCGGCAGCATGTCACTGATGCGGGAGGATATTTTAATGTGCATATATGCCAACCTGGCCGGTATGGCGATCTACTTTCCGTTACTGTTCCGCATGAAGTTTCGTTTTACCAATAAAACCCTGCTTACATCGGCCGCATTGGGAGTATTACTCTGCAACCTGATAGCACCGCATATCACCTTTCTCCCTCTATTGTGGTTGGTCTGCTTCATCGAAGGTATGTGCAAAATACAGGGAACTTTCGAGTGTATGTCAAACATTCAGCTGTGGATGACTCCTAAACGGGATTTCACCGTTTTCTTTCCCTGGCTTCATATTGTTATTTTGGGAAGCATCCAGCTATCCGACCTGATTACGACCCGTTTGATGTATCATTATCACTGGACATACATGAACCTGTTCGTTGCCGGTCTGATGCTGATTGTCTTATTGATACAGTTCACTTGTGTGAAGCATTTCCGGTTCATGCGCAAATTTCCTCTGTTTGGTATCGACTGGCTGGGCGGGATACTATGGGCTGCCTTATTAGCGGAAATCGCCTTCCTCTTCAACTACGGAGACTGGTACGACTGGTGGAACAGCCCGGTCATCCGCCAACTTACCATCGTGATTTTCATCACTTTAGGAATTTGTATTTGGCGCATGATGACCATTCGACACCCATTTCTCGAACCAAAGATGTGGACGTACCGCCATTTTTTGCCTTTATTGGGATTAGTCACTTTAGTGGAAGCGTTCCTCGCCACGGAGCACGTGCTGGAGGAAGTCTTTTACGAGGAAGTAATGAAATATGAAGAACTGGTCAGTTCCCAACTCGATTGGCTCGCCATTGTCGGTATCGTATGCGGTTGTGTGTTTTCGTATTGGTGGATGCACGTCAAGCAGTATAATTATGTACGCCTGGTCATTGTCGGCTTTATCGGGTTGATCGGTTACCTGATCGGTTTCTACCTGACTTTATCCACCGACATCCATATTTCACAGCTTTACCTGCCGACCGTATGTCGGGGCTTCGCTTATGCCGTATTGAGTGCTACTTTTATGGTGTGTCTGGAGGAAATCATGACTTTCCAGCATTTCTTCCAGGGATTAAGTGTGTTCAATATGCTGCACATGGTAGTAGGCGGCGTAGTGGGAGCCGCAGTCTATGCACAGGGATTGGCGTATTATGTTCCCGACAATCTGGCCCGTTACGGTTCAGCCATCGATCATGTAGCTTTCAGCAGTAGTCCGTTCAATCTGGGTCACTATATGGAAGAGTTTATCAGTCAGATAATGGAGATAAGCATCAAGCAGATTTACGGCTGGGTGGCTTATGCCTGCATTTTCCTCTTCCTATTGTTATTGCTTTACGATTTCCCGGCTCGACGCTCACTAAAAAATATACCAAGCTGGAAAGAGGTGGCAAGGGAGGTGAAAAATACGTTCTGGCGGACAACACACACACCGTCGGAGAAAGAAAAATAGGAAGACTGTTTACCTGTATATTTATTGAACTGATAATCAATAGAGTTTATGCCATCCGGCTACGAAAACAAACTGCCGTAGCTATCCGGCATAAACTCTACCTTTTTCTAACTAGTCACTTACCTTCTATATCTTTATAAATAGTTGCTTTTTGTACAGCCCCCATACAATCAGATAATTGAATCCGATAAACAGAAGGCCGTAAATCAGAGAGGCCAGATGAGCATCGGGAAGAACGCTCCAAATGGAAGTGTAAATCTTCTCCTGCAAGCTACTCTCCCCAACTGTAATTACCTCCAGCAAAGTAGCTAACACACCGGCCACTATATAAATAAACAATGGATTCGTACCAAAAACATGGAAAGGATATCCCCATTTCTGCTTTTTACGAATATCAATCAGCCAGGTGAGAAACACAAGCAACAAGGAAGCAAAACCACAAGTCACCAGCACAAAAGTCGGACTCCATACTTTCTTATTCAACGGGCAGCCGTAACTCAACAACCATCCTGCAAACAAAAGAGCAATACCCAGTATGGAGATCTGCAACAGCCGGTGATGGATTTCAGTCTTCTCCCGCAAAATATTTCCGCAGAAATAACCGATAATCACTTGCGCAATGCACGGCAAGGTACTCAACAGGCCTTCCGGGTCGAAAAAGATACGCCCGCCATCCGGCAACCACTCCCGATACAAATGGGCTTCTCCGAATAGTGTGCGATCTGTAACGGCAATAATATTCTGTTCGGAAAGTTCAAATCCGTGTCCCAAAGCCAGCAAGATGGAATAACCTGCCAGAATGATCCCGGAGATCCATGCCAGATTTGCCGGACGCCGGACACCCACAATCAGCAAGGAACCAAAGAAATAAGCCAATGCCAACCGCTGCAACACTCCCAGAATACGTATGTGCGAGAAAGGTTGTTCTACTCCTGTGCACACCAACGAGAACCAGGAAAGAAAAAGTCCCAACAAAAACAAGATCACCGTGCGCCGTACCAGTTTGATGATAAAACCGCGACTGAAATGATGATCGAACCGGGATAAGGCAAAACTCATGGAAACGCCCATTATAAACATGAAGAACGGGAAGACCAAATCAGTCGGAGTCAGTCCGTTCCATTCGGCATGTCGCAAGGGTGCGTAAATGGATTCCCATGTTCCGGGGTTGTTCACCAAAATCATTCCGACAATGGTGATTCCCCGGAGTATATCTAATGAAAGTAAACGTTCTGATTTCATATTGTTCTTAGTGTGAAGATGTGTCGTAATGCACGATGCACCTTCTTCAAAAGCATTTTTATTTCCTTCTTTCAATAATTGAAGTTGCTGGGTGGTAATCATTATAAAATAAGGTTAAATCATATATCGATTCAAAAATAGCGAAATAACTAAATTGACAGATAAAGTATTTATTGAAATTTCAATAAATTAATATTATAGCACCTAAAAAAAATAGGATATAAATACATATCAGATTATAACTTCAGCCATTTTGCTATAAAATTAATAGAAATTACCAACAAGAGACTACAATATATAACTTTTATTCCTACATTTGCAGCCAAATGATAACTTATTAATAAAAAATACAGATACCATGGCTAAAATAACCAAAGAAGCCGCTTTGCTCTATCACTCACAGGGCAAACCCGGTAAGATCGAGGTAGTCCCTACCAAACCGTATAGTACACAAACAGATTTAGCACTCGCATACTCTCCCGGTGTGGCAGAACCTTGCCTCGAAATTGAGAAGAATCCACAAGACGCATACAAATATACTGCGAAAGGTAACCTTGTTGCTGTTATTTCCAACGGTACAGCCGTACTCGGACTAGGTGACATAGGTGCATTGAGTGGCAAACCGGTAATGGAAGGTAAAGGTCTGCTCTTCAAAATCTATGCCGGCATTGACGTATTCGATATCGAAGTCAATGAAAAAGACCCGGAAAAATTCATTGCAGCCGTAAAGGCTATCGCTCCCACCTTCGGCGGTATCAACCTCGAAGACATCAAAGCTCCAGAATGCTTTGAAATCGAACGCCGTCTGAAA
Source organism: Bacteroides sp. NSJ-39 (assembly GCF_014287315.1). Lineage (NCBI taxonomy): Bacteria > Pseudomonadati > Bacteroidota > Bacteroidia > Bacteroidales > Bacteroidaceae > Bacteroides > Bacteroides sp. NSJ-39. The sequence continues at coordinate 145,683 of NZ_JACOOB010000006.1, forward strand.
GAAGAACTGGATATTCCTGTGATGCACGACGACCAGCATGGTACCGCTATCATCTCCAGTGCCGGATTGGTAAACGCCCTGCAAGTAGCCGGAAAGAAAATCGAAGATGTAAAAATCGTTGTGAACGGTGCCGGTGCATCTGCCGTGTCTTGCACTAAACTGTATGTGTCACTGGGTGCACGTCTCGAAAATATTGTCATGCTGGACAGTAAAGGTGTTATCAGCAAAACACGTACTGACCTGAACGAACAGAAGAAATATTTCGCAACTGACCGCACGGACATACATACACTGGCAGAAGCCATTAAAGGTGCAGACGTATTTCTCGGCCTGTCAAAAGGAAACGTATTGAGTCAGGATATGGTACGTAGCATGGCCCCCATGCCTATCGTATTTGCGCTGGCCAACCCGACTCCGGAAATTTCCTACGAAGACGCTATGGCAGCCCGCCCCGATGTATTGATGGCAACCGGACGTTCCGACTATCCGAACCAGATAAATAATGTAATCGGCTTCCCGTATATCTTCCGTGGTGCATTGGACACTCATGCCAAAGCCATCAATGAAGAAATGAAAATTGCGGCCGTACACGCTATCGCCAATCTGGCAAAACAGCCAGTACCCGATGTTGTTAACGCGGCCTACCATGTAAACAACCTTTCCTTCGGTCCGGAATACTTCATCCCGAAACCGGTAGACCCACGCCTCATCACAGAGGTGTCTTGCGCTGTAGCAAAAGCTGCGATGGAAAGTGGAGTAGCCCGTACGGAAATCAAGGACTGGGACGCATACTGTGTACATCTGCGCGAATTAATGGGTTACGAATCCAAACTGACCCGCCAACTGTATGATACTGCCCGCCGCAACCCGCAACGTGTTGTATTTGCAGAAGGGATCCACCCCAATATGCTGAAAGCTGCCGTTGAAGCAAAATCTGAAGGTATCTGTCATCCTATCTTATTAGGAAACGATGAGGCTATCGGTAAATTAGCAGAGGAGCTGGACCTAAGCTTGGAAGGTATCGAGATTGTAAATCTCCGCCATCCGGACGAGTCGGAACGCCGCGAACGTTATGCCCGTATTTTAGCCGAAAAACGTGCACGCGAAGGCTTTACTTATGAAGAAGCCAACGATAAAATGTTCGAGCGCAACTACTTCGGTATGATGATGGTAGAAACCGGAGACGCTGATGCGTTCATCACCGGACTTTATACAAGATACAGCAACACAATCAAGGTTGCCAAAGAAGTGATCGGCATCCAACCGGGATTCAAACATTTCGGAACCATGCACATACTGAACTCCAAGAAGGGTACCTACTTCCTGGCAGATACATTAATTAACCGCCACCCCGATACCGACACATTGATTGATATAGCCAAGCTGTCCGACAAAACAGTCCGTTTCTTCAACCATACTCCGGTAATGGCCATGCTGTCCTACTCTAATTTCGGTGCTGATACAACAGGAAGCCCTGTAAAAGTGCATGAAGCCGTAAATTATATGCAGAAAGAGTATCCGGAATTGGCTATCGACGGTGAAATGCAGGTAAACTTCGCCATGAACCGCGAATTGCGCGATACCAAGTATCCGTTCACCCGTCTGAAAGGAAAAGATGTAAATACATTGATTTTCCCGAACCTGAGTTCAGCGAATGCCGGTTACAAACTGCTGCAAGCAATGGATCCGGATACGGAATTTATCGGCCCTATCCAAATGGGATTGAACAAACCGATCCATTTCACCGATTTCGAAAGTTCTGTACGTGACATCGTCAATATTACAGCTGTAGCAGTAATTGATGCTATCGTAGACAAGAAGAAAAAAGAAGGCTAATGAGAAGACCGTTATCCAAATCACAAATAGTTTGCATTAGCCTGCTTTGGTTGGCGCTTTGCTATTTAGTTCTCACAAAAGCCGAACGGATCGATGGGATGACAGTAGTAATGCTTGTCATTTCGGCAGCATTAGTATTCATTCCTGTTTATAAGTCGATAAAAAGGAATAAATAAATATCTTTTTTCCTATTTTTAATGCGATAAAATATCAAATTTGATGTTTTATCGCATTTTTCTTTATAAAATGTTTGCTAGTTTAATTTTTATCTTTACTTTTGCAACCGCATAAGAGAAATAGATAATCGAATTTTAAACAACCAATAAAAGAAAAAAAGATTATGAATGCAGCAAAGGTATTAGACGATCTGAAAAGAAGATTTCCCAATGAACCGGAGTATCATCAAGCAGTAGAAGAAGTACTTTCGACTATTGAGGAAGAATACAACAAACACCCTGAGTTCGATAAAGTAAACTTGATCGAACGTTTGTGTATCCCTGATAGAGTATATCAGTTCCGCGTGACTTGGATGGATGATAAAGGTAACATTCAGACTAACATGGGTTACCGTGTTCAACATAACAACGCGATTGGCCCGTACAAAGGCGGTATCCGTTTCCACTCATCCGTGAATCTTTCTATCTTGAAGTTCCTTGCCTTTGAACAGACATTCAAAAACTCACTGACCACATTGCCTATGGGTGGCGGTAAAGGTGGTTCCGACTTCTCTCCCCGTGGTAAATCAAACGCAGAAGTAATGCGCTTCGTGCAAGCTTTCATGTTGGAATTGTGGCGTCACATCGGTCCTGAGACGGACGTTCCTGCCGGTGATATCGGTGTAGGTGGCCGCGAGGTAGGTTTCATGTTCGGTATGTACAAGAAACTGACTCACGAATTCACTGGAACATTCACAGGTAAAGGCCGCGAATTCGGAGGTTCACTGATTCGTCCGGAAGCAACAGGTTACGGTAACATTTACTTCCTGATGGAAATGCTGAAAACCAAAGGTACTGACTTGAAAGGTAAGACTTGCCTGATTTCCGGTTCCGGTAACGTTGCTCAATACACTGCAGAAAAGGTTCTTGAACTTGGCGGTAAGGTTCTGACTATGTCTGACTCTGACGGTTACGTTTATGATCCGGACGGTATCGACCGTGAGAAACTGGATTACATCATGGAATTGAAGAATCTGTATCGTGGCCGTATCCGTGAATACGCAGAAAAATATGGCTGCAAATATGTAGAAGGTGCTCGTCCTTGGGGTGAGAAAGCAGATATCGCTCTGCCTTCTGCAACTCAGAATGAATTGAACGGTGATGATGCTAAGAAATTGGTTGCTAACGGTGTGATAGCTGTATCCGAAGGTGCTAACATGCCTTCTACTCCGGAAGCTATCCGCGTATTCCAAGAAGCCAAAATCCTTTATGCTCCGGGTAAAGCTGCCAATGCAGGTGGTGTATCAGTATCCGGTCTTGAAATGACTCAGAACTCTATCAAACTGAGCTGGAGCTCTGAAGAAGTAGACGAGAAGTTGAAGAGCATTATGAAGAATATCCATGCAGCTTGCGTTCAATACGGTACTGAAGCTGACGGATACGTAAACTATGTGAAAGGTGCTAACGTAGCCGGATTCATGAAGGTTGCCAAAGCAATGATGGCACAAGGTATCGTATAATCAGCCACAGATATAAATAAGCTATAGTTAAAAACTCCCGCCTTCCGAAAGGAAGAACGGGAGTTTTTTCATCAATAAATAAGATAAAAAGAATAAAAAGAATTGTCGGTATAGCGCAAATAGTTATCTTTGTAATACTCAAGTACATAAAAGAAAGGAACAGATCATGAAAACGTTTGATGTAAATATACACTTAGCTGATTATTATTTTTCTGTCCTCAATTCTCTGAGTGATAAAGCAAAGTTGTATTTGGTGAATAAACTAACAGAATCCTTAATAAATAGTGCTGATAAAACTGAAAAAATTAAAGAAGCTGAGAAAGATAATGCTTTCCATAAATTGGCTGGTATATGGGCTAACGATCCGGATATTGACAGAATAGAGAAATCTGTCTTGACAGGGCGAAGAAGTAATAAGACACGTAACCTGATACCATTTGACGAATGACCAAATATTTATTAGACACAAATATTTGTATATTCTTCCTGTAAGAAAAATATAACGTTCCTGCACGTATAAAAGAAATAGGACGAAAAAACTGTTATATTTCAGAAATAACAGTGAGAGAATTATTGTATGGTGCTGCATGTAGTAGCAAAAAAGAAGAACATCTCGCCCAAGTCAACGAATTTGTAAACTTGTTTGTTGTCCTGCCTATTTATCCAATATTACCATTTTTTGCTGAATCTAAAGCAGAATTGCGCAAACAGGGACAGTTAATTGATGATTTTGACATATTAATCGGAGTCACAGCAGTAGCCAATAAAATGACTCTAGTTTCAGAAAACCTAAAACATCTATCACGTATTCCCAACATTAAGACAGAGAATTGGATAATGAAAAAATGATAACATAGAGTACCACAAGAGTTTCCACCGAATCCCTTTCACATTTTATGCACAAGCAACTTGTACGACACCCGAATCTCAGTATACATGAGTCCCGGGTGTCGTCGCAACTATCTTTGCAATAAAAGGTACGCACTATTACAGTTCACAACCGGAAGGAATACATTGAATAAGAGATAAAACTAATCATCATAGTCATATTCCAAACTAAAGTCATCCACCCAAAGAGTAGCACCTTCCCCTCCAGTGAAATAATCGCCATATTTGCTGGCAGAACATACGACCAAAAGATATTTCGGTTCACGATTAACTGCTCGATATTCCAGTTCTAATTCAAGCTTTTGATATTCACTTACCGTCTTTCCTGTATTAAATTCAGCATAGGCAATCACATGAGAATCATTCTTATCAAACAGTTTCCTTTCAGAATATTTAGTATAAACTCCTACCGGACTATCCCAATCACCTAGTGCTATATATATAGCACAAGTATCAGGCTTACCTTTATAAGAAACAAAACGTTTATAATCAAGCGGGGCATTCTTCTCACTCGGCAAATTATCAATCGGAGCCGTTGTATACTTATAATACGCTTTCAACTTTGTAGGCCTTGCCGTAAACGGTTTACCAAATTCCAACTTTCCATTTGTACCTACCGTTTCTAAGTATTTGCCGACATACAAGTTACCTGCTGCAAACTTTCCGATCCCTACCAAACCTACAAATTTAGAAGACAGTTTTGCAGCCTGTCCTTTTCCATTCCAAGTTTCACTAGTCGGCACAGAATTACTATCCCCCATTTTAGTTGCTCCCTTATTACCTGTATCCCATATCTGCTCACCATTTTCAGCCCATGGATTCCAGACTTTATCAACTTGGTGCCAATTATCCAAAGAACCTCCTGGCAATACTACCGCTTCTCCCGTTGTAAAAGTTAGAATTTCGCCATATTTATCGTTAGCAACTGCACGGCAATTATAAGCGGTAGAAGCTTTCAAATGGGGAACGCGCGCGGTGAAAGTTCCCCCATTTACCGTTATATAAGCCTCATCCACAGTTTTCCATTCTCCTGTTGAGACCTCACTGATTTCAAATCCGAAAACAGCCCCTTTCTTCCCTTGTCCGGACAGCCACACTACATTTGTCCAAGCATCAGCCGAAGACGTAACAACATCATCACTAGTAGGCGACACATATAAAGTCCAAACCTCCATTATGTCGTGATAGCTCACAGTGACCGTCTGACCGGACATAAAGTCATGCAAAGCCGAGTAATCCGGTGTCATCGTACATCCTTCAGGACCTAGTTTCAGATCCTCTATTTGAATAGTACGCAGGCTAGTAGAAGTGGTCACATAAGCTACCACTAAACGATTTTCAACATCAAATATGGGCTCTCCAATCTGATCATTTACGACAAACCGACGTTCTATCGTCTGTCGGGCAACAATTGTCCATTCATAATCTTGATATAAAGACAGAGTAATCTTTCGAGGCTTTGTCAAATCCAGAACTGAATTAACTGCCAAATCGGTTTTAGCTCCCTCTGTTAGTTCAAGCTTTGTAACTTTCACCTTTTTCAGGTTAACAGTTTCATCCAAATTCAATGTTATCGTATTGGTTTCCGTATTAATAATAGCATTACCGGATTGACCTTCCACAGCAATATCTAAAAACTGTAACTTAACGACCGGATAATCTATATCATTCTCTATGCATGATGCAATTAATAACATCATCCCCACCATTAAGCCATTTATATATATTCTTCTCATACGTTTCTAAAATTACATACAAAGAGTAATACCAATGTTAATATTAAACAGATTAATCTTGAAGTTAGCGCCACTACTCCTCCGTTTACCAGTTTCTCCCAAATTATTCTTCTGCTTCTCTACCCGGTACTTAAATCCGACAACTCCGAATGAGACTTCAGCGCATACATTCTGCATAACAAACACCGCCAAACCCGGATTTATCCCCAAATGAAGTTCATTTAACGTCGTTTCCGTTCGTTTCAAATTATCTCCCGTTCCACGAGAAAAACTAGATGTACCTCTATTATAAGAAAGAGTAGTTTCATTAAATAAACCGAAACGCTTACCGTGATCCAAGCCGACATAAGAACGGTGAAAGACTGCAGCCGAATAGGTATCTTCCGCATAACGCATATCTTTCAAAGAAACATCCAAATCTTCAACTGCAAGGGAAACATTATCCAATTGAGCAATTGTATGGTTATATCCCAACTTCATACCTACTACCAAATTGTCCCGAATTGCATAGCCCCAGAAAGGCTTGACGGAAAAGGTACGGAAGTTACAATCAAAATCTTTCAGAATAGAAAACAATAACCGACTGTCGTCACTATCAAAATTGACATACGAGAAAGTCAAACCTCCAATCCATTTACCTTTCGGAATGAAACGGTAATTTTTGATTCCGCGATCAAAACGTCCGATAGCTCTCGTATGAATAATATCTGTTGAATCCAGCTGTTCTTCGTATTCCTCCTTCAGAAGAAAAACAGTATCACGAACAATAACCCTTTCAACAATTAAAGAATCCCTTCCATCCATCGTACGGAGAGTATCGCGTTGCTGTGCCTGTATACCCGGTATCCCGGCCAACAAGCCCAATATACATATATATAATACTTTGTACATTTTCATTTATAAATAAAAGGCAATTCCCAAGCCGATAGAAAACAAATTAATTTTAAAATTAGCGCTACTAGACGACCGTTCACCAACATAGACTTGATCTGTAGTTTGTTTCACCTTACTAAAGTTCAACCCAAGCACACCAATACTAACTTCTACCGCCGTATAGTTATTAATAAAAGCTACAATACCGGGAGCTACACCAATGCTGAAATCTGTAGTTGTAGAATAGGTTCCGGTAACGGAATCACCTCCCTTATTTACTACTTTCGACTGGCTTCCCCCCATTCCCAATTGTGTCTCACTAAAGAGTGCAAAACGTTTGCTACTTCCCAATGTCACATAATTACGGAGTACAGCCATTACTGAATACGAATGTTTCAACTGATAAAGATCGTCTACGTCAAACTGATTTTCTTCATCCAAATTGATAGACAATCCATCCAACTTTGTTAATGTCCGTCCATAGGCAAAACGCCCTCCGGCAGCCATATTATCTTTAAACGCATAACAGACCATCGGACTGACTTTAAAAGTATAGCCATCAGAATTAAATCCATCAAGTACCAAAAACTGATAGTTCTGCTCATTATGTTCCGAATATGAAACTGAGCTACCTACAATCCACTGTCCCTTAGGTATAAAGGTTCCCAATTTAATATCTCTTTTGAAATCTTGCGCCCGAACACTGAATATGCCTAAGAACACAAGTGACAAGATAAAAGCTGTTTTTTTCACGTATTTTGTTTTATTCGTAAATCAATTCCAAATCATCCAACCACATCGTACTGCCTGTACTTCCAGCAAAGAAATCACCATACCGACTGGAAGAAGCGACCACAACAATACTAGTAGGTTTACGAAGTCTATTTTCTGATGAATACTCCAATTCTATTGTAAACTCTATCAATCCGTTTCCTCCGGTTGAAGCCATAAAGACTTTTTCTCCATAAGTTATAATATTCTTGTCTGAAGGATCAAACAGTTCTTCCGATTTCGTTCTTATAATATAAGGATAAGACTTTCCTGTTTTAGGTTCTGTTTCCTTTTCTTTATCTGATAAAGCTACATAAATAATTCCCTGATCCTGAGAGCCAATAGCTATCTTATCCCCATTATCGACTTTACCCGAGATATAACGAACATAACCATGCAAAGCCTTAGGGCGGGAAAAGAAATCACGTCCAAAACCTAACACTCCATCAGTACCATCTGTATACAAATATTCTCCTGCAAACAAATTTCCTGCTGCAAACTTTTCATAAAGAGGTGGTAGTCCAACCGATGTCGAACTCAATTTTATCGACTGAGTTCCTTTAACATAAAAATCTGTACTATTAGTCGTAACATTTACACCTACTTTTGCAGACCCATGATTACCACTATCCCAAAACATAGCTTCATTGTTCCTATCATAGATCAAGAGCACTTTTCCATCTGTCGACCAGTTTTCAAAACTACTATTTGGCAACTGCGCAGCTTCTTCCGTTGTAAACGAGCAAACCACAGCCGAAGGAATATTACCGGCCAATGCTTGATACTGATACTCTGTACCGTCTTCCAATCCAGTAAGTTTTGCTGTAAAAGTTACTCCATCTTCCCCTTTTACCGCCTCTACATTAGTCCAATTACTTTCGCCTTTCTTCCGGTAATTAAAGCTCAAGGGTTCCGTTGTCTCATGTATGATTTCTCCTCTCAATTCGGCTCTTGAACTCCATACGTCTCCCACTACTACATCCTTTGTTAGAACAGAAGCGTTAGAAACAACGATTGACAAAATCCCGGTATTGCTCAACCCTTCCGCATCAATCGCACTCAAAGTAAAAGCATAGGAAGCTTCTGCGGTTGTCATCTTTCCAACCAAAGAAGATGTCAATGTCAATGTCAACACCCCAGCTTTTGTAGTCTCATCAAAAGCAGAAACAATCTGCAGTCCATTAGCGGCTAAAGCAGATATTTCATCTTCACCAAGATTAGCCAATTGAAGCGTATTACCCGAAAATCCCCATTCGGTCAGTTTATCACAGGCAAGAGTAGCCTCCGTTAAAGCTGAAGTGACCGCTATTTTAAAAGAGAGTTCACTAGCCGCATTCAAAGCATATATATAAGGTGTACCAAAATCAAAGCCTACTCCTCTAAAAGACGGACGTTGCTTAACCTCCACCTCATCTTCTATCGTCTCCAAAGGAGTCTCGTCCACAGTCACTTGCAAACTAGCACCGCCATCTTCAATATCATCCACAAAATTCAGCTTGAAAGTATAGTGCGTAGCTGATTCTGCCAAAACTTCACCTTCTTTCTCAAATACTTTTTCATTCTGCAACACTCCGGTAAACTTCCACTTCAACGAACTGTCCCCCTCAGACAACATATAATAACCTATAGCGCCGACATTCTCCTGCGTAAAGTCCAATGAACCGAACTTTGTGTATACGGTCATCGTATAATTCTTAAATAATTCGTTCACATTATCACTGAAACTTACTGTAGACAATACATTGGCAATACTGCATTTCACATTCTGCTCCGTCACAGTTCCATTCGTTATCTCGAACGGAGCCATCCCTTTATAATAAGTTTTATCAAAAGAAGCAGAGACCGAATCTCCTGCGGTAACCTTAACATTATAGGCTCCTGACTTCAATTGTAGCTCTTCGGGTACTTCAGAAAGTCCTTTATAATAACGAATCAGCCCCTTGCCATTATAAAGGCGAACCTCACAATTCTTTTCCAACTCCGCCTGTTCATCATCGGTCACAGTGCGCGAAGTTACTACTTTAATGGACGAATCCACGTTGACTTTCATACGTAGTATTCCCTCTCCGTCCAAACGTTCTGTTTCCGTACATCCATTTAACAGCACATACGTCAGAAACACCAATATATAGTAAGCGTTCCTCATCCTTATTCTCCTTCCGCTACCGAAATCAATGTTAATGTTTTCTCTACACTATTTCCGGACTGGTCGATAGCCGTAATAATAAATTTGTGAGTAGCCGGACCATAACTGCCAAGTAGTGGCGTGAATTTAGTAATATCAAACTTCAAAGTCGTTTTGCCCAAAACCTGGTCACCTACAGGAAAGCCTAATGATTCCAATCCCGTTCTCAAATCTCCCGGATAGGCCAAATCAAATTCAGAAGCCAGTCCAACTTCCTCCAATAGCTCCGGAGTCAATGTTTCCGAATCAATCTTCACTTTCAGATTCGAGAATCCATTCTCCGCTTCAATGTTTACAACCACCGTAATACCAATCAGATTTCCACCTTCATCTCTCTTGATAGGCACATCCAAACTCTCATCGATATCGAACCCGTCTCCCACAATAGTCGGCACTTTTCCGCTAGGCGTAGGTGGATTCGGATCTATTATCGTTTCTTCTTCCTCTCTATTTGTAAATCCTTTCTCTATTACTGTACACGTTGCAACGATCACCAGTTTGAGTTTAGTGAATCCTCCCTCAATATAGCCATCATCATTGACATACTTCAAATAGAATTTTATGAGACGATGTTGGCCAGGCTTTACATTCTTAATCGGATAAGGCACTTCCCTTGCCACCCCATCAATAGTTCCGGTCATCACCGCTTTCATAATATTATTGCCATCTACATTCGACTTGAAATATCCATTTCTGGTTTCGTCATACGCAAATGCTAAAGAAGCGTCTCCCACAGTAACAGTGGTTTTCACATCCTCGCCCATCACTTCTTTCAACTTATCATCGTATGTCACAGACACCTTGATATTATTCAACTTACATACCAATGGTTCCAAGTCTTTTACTTTATTAGCCTCAATAGTGAAAGATTCTTCGGCATAATAAAAAGGAACTTCAAACTCTGCCGGTTGCACCTCGTGTGACAAAGCTTGTACTGTATAGCTCCCTACTCTAAGAGTAAATATCTCAGGCAACTCGCTATATTTCCATTCACGTACCAGATTTTGTTCCGCATCGTAAATACGAATCAAATAATTATCCGTATTTACTTCGGACGCACGAGTGATAGGAGTAGAAGAGGAAACCTCAACCGACAAGCCTTTCAAGGAAGCCAGATTCACAGAACCCTCACCCAATTCTACTGTATCATTATCCATCTTCTCACGATCGCAAGCTGTAAAAGAAAGAATTACCGCCAATGCGAAAAACAGTATGTATATTACCTTTTTCATATTTCGTTGTTTTAATATCCAAGTTTCAAATTATCAATTATCAAACGGCTTCCAATGTGAGCATTCCAACCACTTTCCGCATCTGCTAAATCTACCTTAGCATTTTTTTGAGCCTTAGGAGGATTTGCTGTGGATGACCAAAAATGTATATAAATATGTGTTGCTTTCAAACTTTTATAGTCCTCATTATAACTCAAATGTATTATACCATTTTGATACTCAGTATCAGGCGTATTTTGTGATTTCGTCAACGTACCTGAAGCTAAAATCTTCATTTCTCCTTCTGCGCGATTTTGGATTTCAATATAAGCCTTAAACTCATCTGTATCAAAAGGGGTATATTTATATTGGAAAGTAAGACTCAAAGGACGGGAGGTGAAAGTATGCCCACCAGACACAGTTCCCGAACTTCCATTCCAATCATAAGCTCCTATAAATAGCATTCCCGGAAAAATTCCATCATCAACCATTACACTGCTGGAATGTGCATACCCCCCACCAGAAGTAGATCGTAATTCAGCAGCCTTTGTACCATCCGTATTATAAACATAACTCACAGATGAACAAGAAGTAGCCCGGTCTGCTCCCCATGAATTCGCCTGCATCGAACAAGCGTTGTTTGTAGCCCACCATACATCTTGCGCATTCTTTAAAGATGGGAAATAACGATAACAAGTATATTTTTTTATCAATGATTCTAACAGGAATTTACGTTGTTCCGTTGTATAATGCCAGTCTTCAAAATCAGCATTATCAACGTCTGCAGCGACTTCCGTCGTTATCTCCAACTCATTTTCCGCTTTCACATCTCCCGATACAGCTCTCAATGTATATTTATTAGTATTTAGAGGATCTTCAGGCAATCCCGTTATTTCAATGACATCACCATCTTTTGTTTGAGTAGGTATCACCCATGTTCCAGTCTCATACTCCGAAGACTTAATATACTCAATAACAATCGGTTGAGTTTTCATATACTCCTTATCTTTCCCAACAACATGTATAGTAGCTTTTGTTGCCCATACATCCCCTTCAGAAGCTTCCAGACCAAATACAGGAGGATTGACTCCAACAGAAACAGATAAAGTACGCACACCGCAAGTCACATAAACCAGGAAGTTATGCGACGTTATAAAAGGTAAAGCTAATGTTACTTGATGTTGAATACCGTCTGTAAGTACACCAGAGACAGCTATATCCGTTAAGACTTCATCCTTTAGATATTGGAACTTAACTCTGGAAATATCTCCATCCAACGTAACAGGAATAGTAATTGCTTGAAGTCCGACATTTACATTATCCACAGTCCCTACTGCAAACTGATTATCCTGCACGTTCACCTTTATGACTTCATCAACAGCATTGACTCTTCCTGCCTTATCAGTCACCACAAGAGAAAAAGAGACTTCACCATCATCACTCAATAAATAGGGTATTACCTCAGCAAAATCCAACGTAGCCATCTTTTCCACATTAGTACTCAATCCCCGCATGGACAAGCCTAATGATTTCAATTTCTCTAATGTTTCTCCGGTGAGATTGACCAAATCTACAGAAGTCGGCCAACCTTGTGCAAGTAAAGAAGGCGACACCGTAGTCAACACACACTTTTTAATCCCATTACGTGCGGTAACAAGCATAGAAAGAGGAGAAATCGTACTACCCTCTTTCACATCCTGCACCACACCGGATTCATATCCGGAACGAGTAAAAAATGGAGGTTGTATGTTCAATGCTTCATCAGAGACATCTATTTCCACCGGCTTCTCCACAGTAGTTTTGTCAAATGAAATCTTTAATGTAGCGCTCCCCGCATCCACATCCAATTTTATATGATAAAACTCACGAGGCTTTGCCTCATCAATTTCCCCAACTTCCCACTTGGCAGTCTGCCCGTTCTGATTCACGACATTGGCATATATAGTAATAACACCCGGCTTCACATAAGCCGCACGCACTTCATCTTTAACAAAAGTAATAGAATTTCCGCCATCAGACTGTATGACAGTAGAATAATCAGAAAAGTACTTTTTAAATGCATCTGTGTATTCCACAGACAGTTTCACATTCGTCAAATAGCAGGTGATACTAGCTTCAACAGTCTCATCATCTTCCACCGTAATTTCTTGCGTTCCCTCATAATAAGGAGATTCAAAACCCTCTTTTTCCGGATTACCGCAATACGCTTTCAATGTATAAGTCCCCACCGGAACAACAGCATACTTAGGAAACTCGCTAAACTTATCCCACGAAGTTTTAACGACATTTCCATCCATCAAAGCAATCGTAAAGTCTCCAACATCAGGTACTAAATCATCTTCCTCTGTATTCTCTTCTCCACTATCACCGGCCTCAGCACGTGTAGTAGTAGCGTCAATGACATCCTGACTAGTAGCCAGATTCAAAGCAAGCATACCTGTTGCCATATTGGATCGCTTTTGTTCGCTTTCACAAGCAGACAGTACTATTGCCATCAACAACAATACTCTAAAAACTTTTCTCATATTGGTTTATATCTCTAAATTAGCCCGGAATAAATATATCTATTTCTCCTTGTGACATCTTCTTTTGTACTCTTCCTCTCTAAAACTTTGCGCAAAAGTACAGTTTTCTTTCTTTATAATAAAGTATCCAAAGAAAGATTTATCCCGAAATCTGAAAATGAGGACACAATTTGTTTGCTTGACCTAAAAAAAAGACCATAATTTTAAGCATACAACAAAAGATTTCCGTTTTTTAGATGAAAAACAGAACGTTTCCATCTCATGTTTCAAATAAGAACCTACTTATTCAGATAAAAGGAGATTAAAAATTCATCCAAACCAACACGATCGATTCTAGGAAAAGAAAAATGTACTGCAAATATTTCATAGAAACAATGCACCGGTTCATATTAGAAAAGTATTTTTCATCTCTCATATCTCTCATAAAAGCAATATAAATATCATATTACCAAGCCATTACATTATGAGAGATCTTTTTTATTGTACATCTCTCATACTTTCGCCCTACACCTCTCATTGTAAGCCGTATTTTGCAAAACAACTAATGGGATTTTATATAAAGACTACCGTTTAATCTATTGTTTTTCAGTATATAACATCATATTTTCTACAAGATATCACAACCGTTCCACTATAGTAGATAGTTCTGTGCACTAATGTGAACAGTTCCGTGCACTAAAGTACACAAAACTGTTCACTAGAGTGGAAGGTTATGATGTTGGTAAAATAATCCAAAAACAAAGGCTAAATATGCCAACAACATAAGTAAACTGACATATAAACCACTATTAAATTAGAGACAGAAAACACAATGAAAAAAGTCAGTGAAACCTACACAACAATCTATATCCCTGCTCCGGGATATTATGAGAGATAAATCGAGAAAGCATGAGAGATGCAGGGTTCTATACTCCCGGCATCAGCACCACCCCAAGTTTCTTCTTTCCATCCATCTTGACTACTATCGGTTTTTCAAAGCGGACATGGCGGAGGAACTTCGTTTCTTCCACAGCCGGTTGCGCATTGAGGAACTCTTGGTTGTAGACACCATCATTCATAAAGGCATTGATCGTGAAGTAACCCACTCCGAACGAGGTAAGATTCTGGAAGAAATGCGTACCCTGGCTGGGATCAACGCGGTAATTAGTCAGTCCCGCCTCCACTATCACACGGGCTGCCGAGATGTGCGGCCACTTCACCGGAATACCCAGCCACGTGTCGCTGCTTCCCCAACGTCCGGGACCGACAAGCACATAGTTCTTCCCCTCGTTCAAGAACTGCTGATTGATCTTTTCTATCTCCCAAGCAATAGCCTGATTATTGGAAGCACTGTAGCCGTCCGTCTTCACATAGACAACATCCTGAATCTCGTTCATAATGCCATGTCCCAGCGAATTATACGAGCGAAGAATCACCTCATCATCCGGTATATCGTTCAAATCCTCATCCAGCATCTCCTTGCTATCCACAATCGGACGGATCTGCAAAAGATAGAAAGTACCCGTCTTATCCTGATCACGACTTAACGTTGCCGCAAACTCAATCTCAACCGGACGACGCATCTCCTGTTCCCCGTATTTCAAAACCAACTGTAAGATACGAGCCAACGGGAAAACATCATGTTGCAGGATATTAGCAAACGTGATCACCTTGCGTCCTCCCGGATACAAGCCATCCCGGATTATCTGGTCGTACGGGTCGTATGTAGAAGCGATATACTGCAAAGCACCGTCATTTTCCGCCTCTTTCACATGAAGTTTCAACAGATTAAAGCCGTCATCGATCGAAAAGTCATGCCCTGCATTCTTCAAGTCCAACGCATAGAAACGGGTCTGAGTCTCTTTCAAAGCTATTTCCATCTCGCTGGTCTGTAACACCTGATTGGGATGATAAGGAGAAAAACGAAGCGTCATACCGCCATCCACAATATATTTTCCCAATCCAAGAGCCAGATTCACCGTTCCTTCCTCCGCCTTTTCATCACCCAGCGGATAATAATTGAGCGAGCGTGCCACACCGGACATGGAAGGATAATAACGTTCTCCGTATTGATTACCAACGACTTCCTGCAAAATAACAGCCATCTTTTCCTGGTCTATCACGTTCGACGTAGCTTGCATATAAGCCTTGCTGTCACGGAAGTATACCGAAGCATACACTCCCTTGATGGCATCGGAAAGCATACGCAGCATCTCATAGCGATCGTCCAGATAAGGAATCATATACGTATTGTAAATCCCCGCAAACGGCTGATAATGGGAGTCTTCCAACAGAGACGAAGAACGGATGGCAATCGGTGACTTCACCACATCAAAGAAAGTAAAGAAGTCTTCCACCAACCGGTCCGGCAACTTCGCTTTCAGGAAATACCTCAGAATCAAATCATCATCCGCATCCGAAAGGGCAATCTGATACAGATTATTAGTGTCCATAAACTCATCGAACACATCCGTACAAAGCACCACCGTCTTGGGAATGGCTACCCGTGCATTCTCAAACTCATCAAACTCCGGATGACGCTTCACCATGTTATCTATGAAAGCCAGTCCGCGCCCTTTACCTCCGAGCGAACCGTCACCGATACGGGCAAAATTGGAATAACGGTCGAAACGGTCCCGTTTAAAGACGGCAACGACTCCCTGATTCTTCATCTTGCGATATTTCACGATCGCCTCAAAAATGATGCGGCGATGGGCGTCCACATCCTGAAGACTGCTCCATGTTATCGGTTTCAAGAACTCCGCCACGGGAAACATAGCCCGCGAATAAAGCCAGCGGGACACATGATTACGGCTAATGTGATATAAGAATGATTCCGCAGGAACGGCAAACAGAATATTCTGCAACTCTTTCAGATTCCGTACACGGGCAATCTCCTCCCCCGTCTCCGGATTACGGAAAACAAAATCACCGAAACCGAAGTTATCGGAAACGATACGGCGCAGGTCTACATCCATCTTCTTGGAATTCTTGTCAATAAAGCTGGCTCCGTACTTTGCCGCATAGGAAGCATTCTCCGACTCGGAAGACTGGATAATCAAGGGTACGAACGGATCATTCTTACGTATCTCGGCACATAGCTTGATACCCGCCAGACCGTCTTTCTCTCCCCGCTCCACCTTCGGGAAACGTACATCCGTGATCACCCCCAATATATTATTCTGATACTTACGATAAATATTCATTGCCTCCTGATACGTACGCGCCAACACGATTTTAGGCCGTCCGCGCATACGAAGCGTACGCTGGTGCGCATTCAGAGCCTCCGTAGAGAACTCCTGACTCTGCTTCAACACGAACTTATACAGATTGGGGAGAATGGAAGAATAGAAGCGAATGCCGTCTTCCACAACAAGTATCAACTGTACTCCTACCTCCTGCACGTCATGCTCCAGATTCATCTTGTCCTCCATCAGCTTAATGATAGAAACCAGCAAATCGGTATTGCCCAGCCAGCAGAAAACGTACTCGAAAGCACTCAGGTCCTCATTGATAATCCGTTTGGTAATACCGTGACTGAAAGGAGTCAGAATGACGATAGGAATGTGTTCATATTTCTCCTTGATATGCCGTCCGATGTCGAAACTGTCATTATCTCCCGTGCTCGGCATACAAATCACCAGGTCGAATGACATACTTTCCAACTGCGCCAATGCCTCCTCTTCGGTAGACACCTGCGAGAAACGGGGCGGATAACGCAGAGAGAGCGAAGTATATTCATTAAAAATCTTCTCATCGATACGTCCGTCATCTTCGAGCATGAAAGCGTCATACGGGTTGGCTATCAGCAGCACGTTGAAAATTCGCCGGGTCATCAAATTGGCGAACTGGGTATCTTTGAAGTAAAGCTGGTTTAATTTATATTTACTAAGCATAGAATTATTCTCCTTTCTTATACCAAATCGTCTTGTTTCAAAATCACATTTTGCAAAGTTAATTCTTTAAATCTCATTTTCCATCATCTTCTTTATAAAGTTTACTTGTTTATCTCTTATTATTTTGTAGTTTTGTACCAATAAGTTTATTCAAAAAGACTTTTTATTCACATGAAAAAAGTAACTTTATTAATGAGTGGAATCATGGTAATGTCATGCGCTCCCCAACAAAAAAAGCCGGTCTACCCCGAGACGGCAAAAGTAGACACTGTAGACGTGTACTTCGGTACGCAAGTTCCCGACCCTTACAGATGGTTGGAAAATGATACCAGCGCAGCTACCACCGCTTGGGTAGAAGCGCAGAACAAAGTGACAAACGAGTATCTGAGCCAAATACCTTTCCGGGAGAACCTCTTGAAACGACTGACGGAACTGGCTGATTACGAGAGGATCAGCGCTCCTGTCAAGAAACACGGCAAATATTATTTCAGCAAGAACGATGGTTTGCAGAATCAAAGCGTGTTCTACGTACAAGATTCATTGGACGGCGAGCCTCGCGTGTTCCTCGACCCCAACAAATTGTCGGACGACGGCACAGTGGCCCTCACGGGACTTTATTTCTCACACGACGGCAAATACACCGCGTACACCATCTCGCGAAGCGGCTCCGACTGGTCTGAAATCTACGTGATGGACACCGAAAGCGGCAAGTTGCTCGAAGACCACATCGAATGGGCCAAATTCACCGACGCTGCCTGGCAGGGAGACGGATTCTATTATAGCGCTTACGATGCTCCGACCAAAGGAAAAGAGTTCTCCAACGTGAACGAGAATCATAAGATCTATTACCACAAGATCGGCGAGCCCCAATCGAAAGACAAGCTGATTTACCAGAATCCGGCTTATCCGAAACGTTTCTACACCTCCGGCACCAGCGAGGATGAACGTATTCTATTTCTGACCGAATCCGGAGCCGGAAGAGGGAACAACCTGTTCATACGGGATTTGAAAAAGCCCGCCTCTCCTTTCATCCAGCTCACCACCGACCTCGATTACCAATATTACCCAATTGAAGTAATCGGTGACCGGATTTATATCTACACCAACTACGGCGCACCGAAAAACCGGATTATGGTGGCGGACATCAACCGTCCGAAACTGGAAGACTGGAAAGAACTCGTGCCCGAATCGGAAGCAGTGCTCTCCAACGCGGAAGTGATCGGTGGCAAACTGTTCCTCACATACGACAAAGACGCCTCCAATCACGCATACGTTTACGACCTCGACGGCAAGCAGTTGCAGGAAATCGAACTGCCCTCGCTCGGTTCGGTAGGATTCAGCGGCAACAAGGACGACAAGGAATGCTTCTTCGGATTTACCTCGTTCACCATTCCCGGCGCTACCTATAAATATGATATGGACAAGAACAGCTACGAACTGTACCGTGCCCCGAAAGTGCAGTTCAACTCGGACGACTTCGTAACGGAACAGGTGTTTTTCCCCAGCAAGGACGGTGTGAAGATTCCGATGTTCCTTACTTATAAGAAGGACTTGAAGAAAGACGGCAAAAATCCGGTATTCCTCTACGGGTACGGAGGTTTCGGTATCAGTCTCAATCCGGGCTTCAGTTCCAACCGTATCCCGTTCCTCGAAAACGGCGGTATCTATGCCCAAGTCAACCTGCGTGGCGGCAGCGAATACGGTGAGGAGTGGCACGTAGCCGGAACCAAAATGCAGAAACAGAACGTGTTCGACGACTTCATCTCGGCCGCTGAATATCTCATCAGCCAGAAATACACCGATAAAGACAAGATAGCGATTGTCGGCGGTTCCAACGGCGGTCTGTTGGTAGGCGCCTGTATGACGCAGCGTCCCGACCTCTTCCGCGTAGCCATCCCGCAAGTGGGTGTGATGGATATGCTCCGCTACCACAAGTTTACCATCGGCTGGAACTGGGCCAGCGATTACGGCACCAGTGAAGACAGCAAGGAGATGTTCGAATACCTCAGAGGTTACTCTCCATTGCACAACCTGAAACCGGGCACAAAATATCCGGCAACTCTGGTAACCACTGCCGACCATGACGACCGGGTAGTCCCCGCCCACTCATTCAAGTTTGCCGCTACCCTGCAAGCCGACAATGACGGGACCAATCCGACCTTGATCCGCATCGACAGCAAAGCCGGGCACGGTGCAGGCAAACCTATGGCAAAAGTACTGGAAGAGCAAGCCGACATTTACGGATTCATCATGTATAATCTGGGCATGAAACCGAAATTCTAAAGACCGGCTTTCTATTTGCGACACATAGAAGCCCCGTTTCCTGTTTTTTACATCACAGGTAGCGGGGCTTTGCGCTTCTTGGGCTCCAAAACTATCATTTTATCATTATTTAATCAAAATAACGCCTTAAAAATAATCACTTTCCAAATATTTTCCTATATTTGCAGATAGTTAGTTGACATTTTATCAGAATTAACCTTTTAAACTATAGTATCATGAACATCCAAAAAATCATGTCCTCTCTGGAGGCAAAACATCCCGGTGAATCTGAGTATCTTCAAGCTGTCAAAGAGGTTCTTCTGTCCATTGAAGATATATACAATCAACATCCTGAATTTGAAAAAGCCAAAATCATAGAAAGACTGGTCGAACCCGACCGTATCTTTACTTTCCGTGTGACGTGGGTGGACGATAAAGGCGAAGTGCAGACCAATCTCGGCTACCGCGTACAATTCAACAACGCTATCGGCCCGTACAAAGGCGGTATCCGTTTCCATGCTTCCGTCAATCTTTCCATCCTGAAGTTTCTCGGCTTCGAACAGACTTTCAAGAACGCACTGACCACTCTGCCTATGGGTGGCGGCAAAGGCGGTTCCGACTTCTCACCACGCGGCAAGAGCGACGCTGAAATCATGCGTTTCTGCCAGGCGTTCATGCTGGAGCTGTGGCGTCATCTGGGTCCGGATATGGATGTTCCCGCCGGTGATATCGGCGTAGGCGGACGCGAAGTGGGTTATATGTTCGGTATGTACAAGAAGCTGACACGTGAATTTACAGGAACTTTCACCGGCAAGGGACTGGAGTTCGGCGGTTCTCTGATTCGTCCCGAAGCTACCGGTTTCGGCGGTTTGTATTTCGTGAACCAGATGTTACAGGCAAAAGGTATTGATATAAAAGGTAAGACCGTCGCAATCTCCGGATTCGGAAACGTAGCTTGGGGGGCAGCCACGAAAGCCACCGAACTGGGTGCTAAAGTGATTACAATCTCCGGACCGGACGGATACGTTTACGATCCCGACGGCATCAGTGGCGAAAAGATAGACTACATGCTGGAGCTTCGGGCTTCGGGCAATGATATAGTTGCTCCATACGCGGAAAAATATCCGGGTGCGACCTTCGTCGAGGGCAAGCGTCCGTGGGAAGTAAAAGCTGATATTGCACTTCCTTGTGCAACTCAGAATGAATTAAATGGAGAAGATGCACAAAATCTCATAAAAAATGACGTACTTTGTGTCGGAGAAATTTCCAACATGGGCTGTACGCCGGAAGCCATCGATCTATTCATCGAGCATAAAAAGATGTACGCACCGGGTAAAGCAGTCAACGCAGGCGGTGTTGCCACATCCGGACTGGAAATGTCTCAAAACGCCATGCACCTCAGCTGGAGTGCCGCAGAAGTGGATGAAAAGCTTCATGCAATCATGCACGGCATCCATGCCCAATGTGTGAAATACGGCACGGAGCCCGACGGATACATTAACTATGTGAAGGGAGCCAACATTGCCGGATTCATGAAAGTAGCCCATGCAATGATGGGACAAGGCGTCATTTGATAATTAAAAATTAAAGATTAAAAGGTAGAAAATAGAAGGTGGACGGGAGCTGGTTGGCTTGGGATTCACAAATTATTTAATTTTTAATTTCTAATTTTTAATTTCTAGATTCATTTAGAAGACTTTGTTTAGTTGTATTTGTATTTGTGGTTTGCGCCACTCGCCTCCTGTGACAGGACGCGGGTGGCGCTATTTTTATGAGATTAACGTTATTTTCGATGGGAATTAATTATCTTTGCAGCATTATCGAATAAATAACTAAATAAAAATGCTACAACCCGAATTAAAATTCCGTCGCGATAAGATTCGCAGTCTGATGGCGTTGCAAGGCATTGACGCTGCGCTCATTACTTGTAATACAAATCTGATTTATACATACGGCTGCGTTGTCAGCGGTTACCTTTATCTTCCGCTCCATTCACCCGCATTGTTGTTTTTCAAACGTCCCAACAATATCACAGGCGAACATTCGTTCCCTATCCGCAAACCGGAACAGATTGTCGATCTGCTGAAAGAAAACGGATTGCCCATGCCAACCAAGCTGATGTTGGAGGGCGACGAACTTCCTTACACGGAATATTGCCGTCTGGCAAGTCTCTTCCCCGAGACCGAAGTGGTGAACGGCACTCCGCTGATCCGTCAGGCACGTAGTGTGAAGACACCGGTTGAAATCGAAATGTTACGCCGTTCGGGCATTGCCCATGCGAAAGCTTACGAACAGATTCCGAGCGTATACCGTCCGGGAATGACGGATATAGAATTCTCTATCGAGATAGAACGTCTGATGCGCCTGCAAGGGTGCCTGGGCATTTTCCGGGTGTTCGGACGCAGCATGGAAATCTTCATGGGCAGCGTACTCACGGGAGACAACGCCGGATACCCTTCTCCATACGACTTCGCACTGGGCGGACAAGGTCTCGACCCTGCCCTGCCGGGAGGAGCCAACAAGACTCCGTTGAAAGAAGGACAAAGCGTCATGGTCGATTTAGGCGGCAACTTCAACGGATATATGGGCGACATGAGCCGGGTGTTCTCTATCGGAAAACTGCCGGAAGAAGCTTATGCGGCACATCAGGTCTGTCTGGATATTCAGGAAAAAATAGCTTCCATTGCCCGTCCGGGTGTTTCCTGCGAGCAACTGTATGACACCGCCATCCAAATAGCGACGGAAGCCGGATTCAGAGACAAATTCATGGGAACCAACCAGCAAGCGAAGTTTATCGGCCACGGCATCGGCCTCGAAATCAACGAAGCTCCCGTACTGGCCCCCCGCATGAAGCAGGAACTCGAACCGGACATGGTGTTTGCCCTCGAACCGAAAATCGTACTTCCGGGAGTAGGTCCTGTAGGTATAGAAAACTCTTGGGTGGTGACGAACGAAGGTATCGAAAAACTAACGAACTGCCGTGAAGAAATCATTGAGCTGAGTTAAACTCGTCCGGACACAAACCTTATTCAAACAATCCAATAATATG
The DNA here is from genome assembly GCF_014287315.1 of Bacteroides sp. NSJ-39. Classification (NCBI taxonomy): domain Bacteria; kingdom Pseudomonadati; phylum Bacteroidota; class Bacteroidia; order Bacteroidales; family Bacteroidaceae; genus Bacteroides; species Bacteroides sp. NSJ-39. Next base: position 168,569 of record NZ_JACOOB010000006.1, read on the forward strand.
AATTACGCATCTGTTTCATTCATCGGCAGTGCTTTACTTTTGCCTACATTATCCATCCATGCGCAGCAAAGAAACGCCCAACCGAATATTTTATTTATTCTCTGCGATGACATGGGATATGGAGATTTGGCCTGCTACGGTCAACCGTTTATCCGCACCCCTCATATCGACGCTATGGCAAATGAAGGGATGCGCTTCACGCAGGCGTATGCCGGTAGCCCTGTCAGCGCACCTTCAAGAGCTTCAGTCATGACGGGACAGCACAGCGGTCATTGCGAAGTGCGGGGAAACAAAGAATATTGGAAAAATGCTCCCACCGTGATGTATGGGGACAATAAAGAATACGCGGTAGTAGGGCAACATCCATACGATCCGGAGCACATCATACTGCCGGAAATAATGAAAGACAACGGATATACTACAGGAATGTTCGGTAAATGGGCAGGAGGCTATGAGGGCTCCTGCTCCACTCCCGACAAACGGGGTATAGACGAATACTACGGCTACATCTGCCAGTTTCAAGCGCACCTCTACTATCCTAATTTCTTAAACCGTTACAGTAAAGCATTGGGTGATACCGGAGTGGTACGCATAGTTATGGACGAAAACATCAAGTATCCGATGTTCGGTCCCGAATACCGGAAACGTCCTCAATATTCCGCTGACATTATCCATCAAAAAGCTTTGGAATGGCTGAACAGACAAGATGGCAAGCAACCGTTCTTCGGCATATTCACTTACACTCTTCCCCATGCGGAACTTGTACAGCCGGAGGACTCGATTCTGAACGAATACAAAGCGGAGTTTAGTCCTGATAAAATTTTCAAAGGTAGTAAATGGTCACGTTATAATGCGGTTACCCATACGCACGCTCAATTCGCCGGCATGATTACCCGTCTGGATTATTATGTAGGCGAAGTACTGAAAAAGCTGAAAGAGAAAGGGCTGGACGAGAACACATTAGTCATTTTCTCCAGCGATAATGGTCCTCATGAGGAAGGTGGAGCCGACCCTACTTTCTTCGGTAGAGACGGAAAGTTGCGCGGATTGAAACGCCAGTGCCACGAAGGCGGTATACGCATTCCGTTCATAGCTCGTTGGCCGGGACGTGTGCCCGCCGGTGAAGTGAGCGACCACATCTGCGCTTTCTATGACTTAATGCCTACTTTCTGCGAAGTGGCGGGTATCAAAAATTATGAAAAGAAATACCGCAATAAAAAGAAGGAGACCGACTATTTTGACGGAATCTCTTTTGCACCGACATTACTGGGAAAGAAAAAGCAAAAACAACATAAATTCCTGTACTGGGAATTCGACGAGACAGACCAGATAGCAGTGCGCATGAACGACTGGAAGCTAATCGTAAAAAAAGGAAGTCCCTCATTGTATAACTTGAAGACGGACATCCACGAAGACAACGATATAGCCCTCCAGCACCCGGACATTGTAAAAAAAATGAAAGCCATCATCTTTGAACAACATACTCCGAATCCACATTTCTCGGTAACATTACCTAGCCGATAACCGGTGTCAGCCCCATCTTCTTTGCCCGTGCCAACATAAAGGTGCGGGCAGCTTCATATTCATTCGGGATCACTCCATCCAGAATCGCATCCTTTATCGCACTTTTCAGAGTCCCCACCTCCCGGCACGGTTGCAATCCGAAAGTCTCCATGATCTCCTCACCGCTCACAGGGGGCTGGAAATTGCGAATCCGGTCTTTCTCCTCCAGGTCTTTCAGCTTCTGCCGCACCAGTTGAAAGTTATTCAGGAAACGTTGCTTACGTTCCATATTTTTAGAAGTGATGTCCGCTTCACAGAGCGTCATCAGGTCGTCGATGTCATCCCCCGCCTCAAAAAGCAGACGGCGGACAGCCGAATCCGTCACTACATCATCCGCTATCACGATAGGACGCATGTGGAGACTGACCATCTTCTGCACATACTTCATCTTCTCATTCATCGGCAGCTTCATCTTCCGGAAAATATTCGGAATCATCTTCTCACCGATAAAATTATGATTATGGAAAGTCCATCCCGCCTTCGGTTCCCAACGTTTAGTCACAGGTTTGGCAATGTCGTGCAGCAAGGCAGCCCAACGCAACCAAAGATTGTCGGTCTTTTTGCTGATATTATCCAGCACTTCGAGCGTATGATAAAAATTATCCTTATGCGAACGCCCGTTCCGGGTTTCCACCCCCTGCAAGGCAGCCAGCTCCGGAAAAATCAACGGGAGCAGCCCGCTACGGTCCAAGTCAATAAAACCTTTCGAGGGAATCGGTGAAAGAATTATCTTATTGAGTTCGTCGGCAATACGCTCGCGCGATATAATTTCAATCCGGTCCTTATTGCGGCAAAGAGAATCGAACGTGTCATCGTCAATATAAAATCCCAACTGCGTGGCAAAACGGATACAACGCATCATCCGCAACGGATCGTCACTAAAGGTGATGTCCGGATCGAGCGGAGTGCGGATCGTCTTCTCCTTCATATCCTCCAGTCCTCCGAACGGGTCTACCAGTTCACCGAAGCGTCCCTTATTGAGGCAGACGGCGAGGGCATTAATTGTGAAGTCACGACGGTTCTGATCGTCTTCCAACGTCCCGTCCTCCACAATCGGCTTGCGAGAATCCCGTTGGTAGGACTCTCTGCGCGCCCCCACAAATTCCACTTCCGTACCTTTATATTTCACCTGTGCCGTTCCGAAGTTCTTGAAGACAGAGACATGAGCGCCGCGTCCCAGATGTTTTCCGAGCGCTTCCGCCATCGCTATCCCACTGCCTACCACCACCACGTCTATATCTTTAGAGGGACGTTGCAGAAAAATATCACGAACATAGCCGCCTACGACGTAACACTCCAGACCGAGCGTATCAGCCGTTTCGGCTATCTTCCCGAAGATGGGCTCGCTAAAATGCTGCTTCAATTCCTCTTGAGTCAACTCTATCATTCTTCTTAGTTATAAGTTTTGAGGGGACAAAATTACAAAAATAAGGGATATATTCGTACTTTTGCCCTAAATAACCAAATAGTAAACAGAATTTGTGATGAAAAAACTAACAATCTTCTTTTGCGGAACACTGGCACTGGCTGCCTGCGGAAATGGAATCGAGAAAAAAGCCAATGAGAAACTGATGGTTGCCCAAGCGGCCTACGAACGTGGCGACTATGAAGAAGCCAAGTCGCAGATCGACAGTATAAAGATTTTGTATCCCAAAGCGTTCGAGGCACGCAAAGCGGGACAGGCATTGATGCTGGATGTAGAGACGAAAGCGCAGCAGAAAACGCTTGCTTACCTGGACAGCGCCCTCCGGGCCAAGACTGAGGAGTTTAATGCCATCAAAGACAAATTCATCCTTGAGAAAGATGCGGAATACCAACAGGTGGGCAATTATCTATGGCCTACGCAGACTGTCGAAAAAAACATGCACCGTTCTTTCCTCCGCTTTCAGGTGGACGAGCTGGGCAAGATGAGCATGACTTCCATCTACTGCGGTTCCGGCAACATCCATCACGTAGGGGTCAAAGTGATTGCTCCCGACGGCAGCTTCGCAGAAACTCCCGCCTCCAAAGACAGTTATGAGACAACCGACATGAATGAGAAAATAGAGAAAGCGGACTATAAACTGGGGGAGGACGGTAACGTTATCGGCTTCATCAACTTCAACAAGGACAAAAATATCCGTGTGGAATTTATCGGCGACCGCTCCTATAAAACGACTATGAGCCCGACCGACCGCCAGGCTGCGGCAAATGTCTACGAATTGGCGCAAATCCTCTCCGCCATGCAGGAGATAAAGAAAGAACAGGAAGCCGCCAACTTGAAAATCGGATTTATCAATAAGAAGAAAGAACGGAAAGCACAGGAAGAACCGACGGATAAATAATAAAAGCCATCACTCTAAGATAAAAAAGACAGACGGGTCACTTCACCCGTCTGTTCAATTGATTATTAGCCTTTCCGGGCTTTGATTTCCCCACTCGTTTACCGGAGCCTTTCTTTTTCCCGGTTCCTGTCTTTGCCTTTCCGGCAAAAGGGTTGTTATTTTTCTTGATCGGCATAACGCTACCTATTAGTCCCCCTCATAAAATTCTCTCAGGAACCAGCGAGCCACGAAGTCCCAGTTGTCGTGAAGCAATGCCTTTCCGTTCTCAAACGGGAATTGCGCCTCCGGCAACAAGTTATGTTCCATGCCATACTTCAACAAATCGAACGGGCACAATCCCCCTTCACAGAACATCTCGTATGCTTCCTCCTCCGTCGTCGCAGCGTCATACAACGGATTATTCCCCGCTGCAAAGTATTTGGCAACATCCGGAGCCACCAGCACGCCTTTCGGATTGCCATAGACAACGAAGTTGTCAAACTCCGCCAGTTCGGGCAACAAAGTCTCTTCATCGTCTTCCCATTTCAGAGAATGGACGAAGAAAAACTTCAGGGCATCATACGAGTCAAAGAACATGAGCGGTTCGCCTTTACCGGCTTCCAGAAAAAGTTCCACATCCGTCGGCAATGCCGCTCCCGGCACAATCTCAGGCAGAGGTTCACGTTCCTTTTCCATCAGCCTCCTGTCCATCATCCAGTTCGAAGCCAGCTCATCACTGATAGGAGCCGACTCGAAAGCCGCATCCAGACGTTCGTAAAGTACGTCCGCCAACTCAAGCAACGTCTCACCCAACGGATTCTCCACGTCGTTGAACGGGCAACTGTCACTGCTCTTCGAACTGAGCGTCCACAGAAGAAAAGCGATATCCTCACGGTTAATCTCGTCCGGCAAGTAATCCTCCGTCAACGAATAGAACGGCAGATAACGACCATAACTCCTCTTATGCCAATGGATAAATTCCCGCCAGTTTCCCGCATCCGCCACGCAGTCCTCCAGATACAAAGCGCACGTCAGAGCCAACCGGCGCTGGTCTTCCGCTACGTCCGGGTTTCCTTCATACAAAGGGAAAGTCATCACCAACGGCAACAGCTCATTGGCCAACCCCATGTACCACTCGTCCGTATCCGTTTTCTTCGTCCGGTGATGAATCTCAAGCCACGGGCGCATATAAATCTTTGATTGCTTCATCATTATAATCGTTTCAAAGCCAGTTTAATAACCTTTTCCACCGGAGCTTCCGGCTCTTCCTTCAAGATAGCCAGCACCACCTTCTGCGAAGGCGCAGCAGCAAAGCCAAGCATCGTCAATGCAGCCACAGCTTCCTCCTGCACTTCCGCGTTGGCAGTCTGCAGCAGCATACCACCAACGGCACTTCCACCAGCAGCGGACGCTCCCATTGTTTTTATCTTATCTTTCAGGTCGACAATCACCCGTTGCGCAGTCTTCAGCCCGATTCCCTTCACCGTCTTCAACAAGTTCGCATTCTCGGTACTGATGACGTTTACCAGCTCGGCAGGCGAAAGGGCGGAGAGGATCATACGCGCCGTATTCCCGCCAATGCCCGACACGGAAATCAGCAACAGGAAAATCTCCCTCTCCTGCTTCTCGGCAAATCCGTAGAGCACATAAGCGTCCTCACGAATGGCTTCATATATATACAACTTACAGGTTTTCTTTCCCTGAATGGCCGAATAGGTGTTCAGAGATATATTGGCGGCATAGCCCACCCCGTTACAGTCGATCACTGCGGTTGCCGGACTAAGTTCGGCAAGCTCGCCTCTAATGTATTCTATCATAACGGGTACAAAGATAAAACAATTTCACCACAGAGGACACAGGGGCCACAGAGTTTTTTCGATGCAGCACATCACACCCTGATTTGCTTTCATGCGGACCGGTATTGCCTGCTAGTGAAAAAAAATAAAATATTAAAGCTGATGAACCAAAGTTAGTAGTAATTTGTTTACTTTTGCAGGTAAAAGAAAGAAATTTGTTCATTAAAACCAAGAAAAGAATGAAAAAAGTAAGAGCTGTCATCGTTGGTTATGGCAACATCGGGCATTATGTACTTGAAGCGCTTCAGGCAGCACCTGATTTCGAAATAGCCGGAGTCGTTCGCCGTGCCGGAGCAGAGAACAAACCGGAAGAGTTAGCAAACTACGCAGTAGTGAAGGACATAAAAGAGCTGGGAGAGGTAGACGTAGCTATTCTTTGCACGCCGACCCGCAGCGTAGAGAAATATGCCAAAGAATACCTGGCGATGGGCATTAATACAGTGGACAGTTTCGATATCCATACCGGCATCGTAGACTTGCGCCGTACACTAAACGCTACCGCCAAAGAGCATAAAGCCGTATCGATCATCTCTGCCGGATGGGATCCGGGAAGTGACTCCATCGTACGCACCATGCTGGAAGCAATCGCTCCGAAAGGTATCACGTACACGAACTTCGGTCCGGGTATGAGCATGGGACACACCGTAGCCGTGAAAGCGATTGACGGAGTGAAGGCTGCCCTTTCCATGACTATTCCGACCGGAACGGGAATCCACCGCCGCATGGTATACATCGAACTGAAAGACGGATATAAATTCGAAGAAGTAGCTGCTGCCATCAAAGCAGATCCTTACTTTGTGAACGATGAAACACACGTGAAACTCGTTCCGAGCGTAGACGCCCTGCTCGACATGGGACACGGCGTGAACCTGACCCGCAAGGGCGTATCCGGCAAAACCCAGAACCAGTTGTTCGAATTCAATATGCGTATCAACAACCCCGCACTGACCGCACAGGTATTGGTGTGCGTGGCACGCGCTTCCATGAAACAGCAACCGGGATGTTACACAATGGTAGAAATTCCGGTAATCGACCTCCTTCCGGGCGACCGCGAAGAGTGGATCGGACATTTGGTTTAGTCGGGTTTAGTCGAGGGACATTGAAAAACAAACGATATAGCAACCGGGAAGAATGGGCGAACACCCTCAGTCATGGGGCAGGCATTCTTCTCGGAATCGTAGCAGGATATTTCTTACTGCGAAAAGCTTCCGTTGCTGCTGATCCGCAATGGGCAGTGCCCTGCGTGATTGTCTATCTGGCGGGGATGCTTTCTTCTTACGTCAGTTCTACCTGGTATCACGGCAGTCGTCCGGGAGCGCTGAAAGAACAGCTCCGTAAATTTGACCACGGAGCTATTTATCTGCACATAGCAGGCACTTATACTCCGTTCACACTACTCGTCTTGCGCCATGCAGGCGGTTGGGGATGGGGTATTTTCACATTTGTCTGGCTGTCCGCCATTGCCGGTTTCATCCTTAGTTTCAAAAAGCTGAAAGAGCATAGCAATCTCGAAACGGTTTGTTATGTGGGTATGGGGGCATGTATACTGGTGGCAATGAAGCCTCTTCTCGATCAGTTGGAAATGGCCGGTGCCTCCCCCGCTTTCTGGTGGCTGATAGGCGGAGGTATTTCATACATTACAGGAGCTGTATTCTATTCGCTGCGCAAGCCTTATATGCACGCCGCTTTCCATCTGTTCTGTCTCGGCGGAAGCGTAGGACACATCGTGGCGATCTGGCTGGTTTTATAGATATCAGACATCCGTTAACATTCAACGCAGTTAAATCTGAAAATTAACAAATAACCCATCATAATATAGACAAGAAGAACAACGGAGAGTTTCACACAACTTTTAAAGAATAACTTAAAGAAAAGTTTCCCAAAACGGAAAACTTTCTGTATCAGCAAGAAAGAAAAGTTTCCCAAAATTTAATGTTAAAAGCGAACCAAGCTATTGGATTATCTTCTATCTTTGTATCCGGTTTCGGAACTAAAAAGAGGTTTAGTCAATGAGGGAACGCTGTGCAAATCGGCGACAGTACCCGCTGCTGTAATTCTCTAAGAATCCGCACGGTAAGCCACTGCATCGGCAACGGATGTGGGAAGGTGTTGCGGGGGAGAGATAAGTCAGAAGACCTGCCGGAATCAGAATCAACTTATTATTAATCACTTTCGGGAGTTAAAGTTATGAACTACGCGGAAATTTGTATCATCAAACGTGATGGTAAAAGAGAAGATTTCTCTATCAGTAAGATCAAGAATGCGATCAGTAAGGCATTCAATGCAACCGGTATCCAAGATGAACAGCAGTTGGTGGCTGACATCACGATGAACGTAATCAGCCAATTTGCCACCCCTACTATTACCGTAGAGGAGATTCAGGACCTGGTGGAAAAAGCATTGATGAAGGTGCGCCCTGAAGTAGCGAAGAAGTACATTATCTATCGCGAATGGCGGAACACGGAACGGGACAAGAAAACCCAGATGAAGCACGTGATGGACGGTATCGTCGCCATCGACAAGAACGATGTCAATCTGAGCAACGCCAACATGAGCAGCCACACGCCCGCCGGACAAATGATGACTTTCGCCTCCGAAGTGACCAAAGATTATACCTATAAATACCTGTTGCCGAAACGTTTTGCGGAAGCACACCAACTGGGCGACATCCACATCCACGACTTGGATTACTATCCGACAAAGACGACGACCTGCATCCAGTATGACTTGGACGACCTCTTTGAACGCGGATTCCGTACCAAGAACGGAAGTATCCGCACGCCACAGAGCATTCAGAGCTACGCCACGCTGGCAACCATCATTTTCCAAACCAACCAGAACGAGCAACACGGAGGACAGGCAATCCCCGCCTTCGATTTCTTCATGGCGAAAGGAGTAGCGAAGTCATTCCGCAAACACTTGGCTTCGTTCATCAACTTCTACGTGGCGATGGAAAACGGAAGCCAGGCGGACGAAAAGACTATCCGCACGTTGATCGAGGAATATCTTCCCTCCATCAAGTCCACCGAAACCGAACGCGAGACATTACGCATCGCTCTGATAGCCTTGCAGATCATCATAGACAAGGAGCACCTCGCAAGAATTGTGGAAAAGGCTTATCAGCAGACCCGCAAGGACACGCATCAGGCGATGGAGGGATTTATCCACAACCTGAACACGATGCACTCTCGTGGAGGTAACCAGGTGGTATTCAGCTCGATAAACTACGGCACGGACACTTCCGCCGAAGGCCGCATGGTGATTGAAGAGTTACTGAAAGCCACAATCGAGGGACTGGGCACACGAGGTGAAGTGCCCGTTTTCCCCATTCAGATTTTCAAGGTGAAGGACGGGGTGTCTTACTCGAAAAAGGATTTTGAAAAGGCTATGAAAGCGGAGAATATAGAAGAGGCCATGAACGACCGTTACGAAGCTCCCAACTTCGACTTGCTGCTGAAAGCCTGCCAGACAACCGCAAAAGCGTTGTTCCCGAACTTCATGTTCCTCGACACGCCTTTCAACACGAACGAGAAATGGAAAGCGGATGATCCGAAACGGTACATCTACGAGTTGGCAACGATGGGTTGCCGCACCCGTGTGTTTGAAAACGTGGCAGGAGAAAAGTCATCATTGGGGCGAGGCAATCTGTCTTTCACCACGCTCAATATGCCGAGACTCGCCATCGAAGCCCGCATCAAGGCGGAGAATCTGATAGAGGACGAACGCAACACGGCTGCCATAGAACAGAAAGCTAAGGAGATTTTCATTGAATCCGTGCACTCTATGGCTGCTTTGGTGGCAGACCAGCTTTACGAACGTTATCAGTACCAACGTACAGCTCTTGCACGCCAGTTCCCTTTCATGATGGGAAATAATGTATGGAAAGGCGGTGCGGACTTGAACCCGAACGAGCAGGTGGGCGACGTATTGCGCAGCGGAACGCTGGGAATCGGATTCATCGGCGGACACAACGCGATGGTGGCACTCTACGGAGAGGGGCACGGACACAGCCGGAAGGCATGGGACACGTTGTACGAAGCGGTGATGGAAATGAATAAGGTAGTAGACGAATACAAAGCGAAATACAACTTGAATTACTCTGTTCTGGCTACTCCCGCCGAAGGACTCTCCGGACGTTTCACCAAAATGGACAGACGGAAGTACGGGAAGATTCCCGGAGTGACGGACCGGGATTATTATGTCAACTCTTTCCACGTGGATGTAAAAGAGCCAATCAGCATTGTAGAGAAAATCAAGTGCGAAGCTCCTTTCCACGCCATCACACGCGGTGGACATATCACGTATGTAGAACTGGACGGCGAAGCACAGAAAAATGTACGCGCCATCGCCAAAATCGTGAAAGTGATGCACGACGAGGGAATCGGCTACGGCTCGATCAATCATCCGGTGGATACGTGCCACAACTGCGGTTACAAAGGGGTGATTTTTGATAAATGCCCGGTTTGCCAAAGCGAAAGCATCCTCCGTATGCGTCGCATCACAGGCTATCTGACCGGTGATTTAAGCTCGTGGAACTCTGCCAAACGAGCAGAAGAAAAGGACCGGGTAAAGCACTTGTAGAAGTTGAGAGTTGAGAAGGGAGAGTTGAGAAGGGAGAGTTGAGAGTGAAGGGAGATGATGTTTTAACTCTTAACTCTCAACTCTTAATTCTTAACTCTCAACTCCCAATTCTTAATTCCCAACTTTTAATTCCCAATTCTTAACTCCTAGCTCTTATTTTTTTACTTAAATCACTTTATCTCAATCAGTTATGGAAGCTCTCAACTCTCAACTCTCAACTCTCAACTTATTAACGGCCTATCCGGAGACGATAGTAGATGGTGAGGGGATCCGGTACTCTATTTACCTTGCCGGATGTTCTCATCACTGTCCCGGTTGCCACAATCCGGAAAGCTGGAATCCGGAAGCGGGGGAACGGTTGACAGAGGAGAAGATTCAAAGCATTATCAAGGAGATTAAAGCCAATCCGCTGCTGGATGGGGTGACATTCTCCGGTGGAGATCCGTTCTATAATCCGGAAGCATTCCTGTCGCTCGTCAGGCGGGTGAAGGAGGAAACCGGGATGAACGTGTGGTGCTACACTGGTTATACTTACGAAGAGATTCAGGAACAACCCCGCTTGAAGGCAATACTAACCTATATCGACGTACTGGTGGACGGACGTTTTGAGCAGTCGCTTTTCTCTCCCTATCTGGAGTTCAGAGGAAGCAGTAATCAAAGGATTCTGAAGCTGAACCGTTAAATTTTAACATAGAGTCCGGCTTCTTGCGGGACAAGGCGGGAAGGGAAATGGAGAAAGGGCGGTTCTTGGTAGAGAGAAAAGGCGGTTCCTTGAATACAAAAAAGGCGTTTTAACACAGTGTTAAAACGCCCTTTTTGTATTCAAGAGAACGGGGATGTTAGTTTGTTGATTATAAGCTATTTGCTATACAAATACGCTCTTGCTTCCCTGTAATCGGAAGGTCTTTCTACTTTTATAAAGTTTCATGAAGTTGCTGAAATCGCAACTTCATGAAAACAGGATTTCCTTCAAGAGATTCAGAAGAAGAACCTCAAAATATCATTGAAATTCGCCCATATAAGAAGACCGAAGAGCAGGACCATACCGGTCATCTGGGCATACTCCATAAACTTGTCGCTCGGTTTGCGGCGGGCTATCATCTCGTAGAAGAGGAAGAGCACATGACCACCGTCCAATGCGGGAATAGGCAGTATATTCATGAAAGCCAGAATAATGGACAGGAAAGCTGTCATGTACCAGAACTGATGCCAATCCCACGTTGCGGGGAAAATACTGCCAATCGTTCCGAAGCCACCCAGCTGCTTGGCTCCTTCTTTAGAGAAGAGGTACTTCATATTTCCGACATAGCCTTCCAACGTCTTGACACCGAGCGAGATACCTGCGGGGAAAGATTCGAGGAAAGCATACTCCTTTTTCACCATCGGCAACAAACGGTCGGTCAACACGCAAGCGGTCACACCCATCAGGTAAGCGGAATCCACACGCATACTCAGCGTGTCCTCCACGCCACCACGTACATAAGTGAGGGTGATCAAACGCGGGTCGATACTGTCATTGAGAAGCGCAGCCTCGTTTTTCTTACGTTCCGCCATCATTTCCTTGAAATCGGAGAAAGAGATAGGCGTTCCGTTCAGGGCAATGATACTATCGCCCGGCAAAATACCCGCTTGCGCGGCAGGAGAGTTGACCATGACGCTATCTACAACGTACGGAAAACGATAGGAGGCAAAACGGACACTGTCCACCAGGAGGCGTTGCATAAAGTCTTCGGGAATGTAGACTGAGGCTTTCGCACCGTTGCGCAGTACGCTTACTTCGCGGGCGTCGGCAATCTGGCTCAACATATCACCGTCATATCGCTCGAAAGGAACACCATCGGCAGAAAGCAGTATGTCACCGTCTTTGAAGCCGACAGACTTGGCGGTCTCGTTGAAATCCATGCCGAGAGGAGCTTCCTGTACCTTTATATACTGGTCGCCCCATGCAAAAAGAATCATCGAATAGATGAACAGCGCCAACAGGAAGTTGAACAGCACCCCGCCAACCATAATGAGCAGGCGTTGCCAAGCGGGTTTGGAACGAAACTCCCACGGTTGCTCAGGCTGCTTCATCTGTTCGGTATCCATCGACTCGTCAATCATACCGGCAATCTTCACATAACCGCCCAACGGCAGCCAGCCTACGGCATATTCCGTTTCGCTTTTCTTGGGTTTGAACTTAAACAGAGTGAACCAGGGGTCGAAGAATAAGCAGAATTTTTCTACACGCACCTTAAACAGACGGGCAAAAAGGAAATGCCCGCCTTCATGAATGATAACGAGCAAAGACAAGCTCATAATCAATTGGAGGGCACGAATCAAAAATGTTTCCATGTTTATTATATTACAATTTATATTTTACGAATTACTATTTACTTTTTACTATCCACACGAATGAATAGTTTTTTTTGGGGGGAGGAACTAAAGACTTTGCCGACCCACCAGTCCGGAAGCAATTCGCCGCGCTTCCGCATCGGTAGCTACATAGTCATCGTACGTGGGGTTGGCTATAAACGTAGCCTGCTCCATCGTCTTCTCTATCACATCACTCATGCCGAGAAAGCTGATACCGTCTTTCAGGAAAGAAGCGACTACCACTTCGTTGGCCGCATTGACGATGCAAGGCATATTCCCTCCCCGATACATCGCTTCGTAAGCGAGAGCGAGGTTGCGAAACCGTTTCGTGTCGGGCTGTTCAAACGTCAGGTTCGTGCATTTGGAGAAATCAAGCCTGTCGAAAGAGGCACTGATACGGTCCGGATAGGAGAAGGCGTATTGGATAGGCAGACGCATATCAGGCATACCGAGCTGCGCTTTCACCGCCCCGTCTTCAAACTGCACCATAGAGTGGATCACGGATTGCGGATGCACCACGACTTCAATCTGGCTGGGCTGAACGCCAAACAACCACTTCGCCTCGATAACCTCAAAACCTTTGTTCATCATAGAAGCGGAGTCGATGGTAATCTTGGCCCCCATCTCCCAGTTGGGGTGTTTCAAGGCTTGCGTCTTGGTCACGGACTTAAGCTGCTCCAGCGTGCAGGTACGGAAAGGTCCCCCCGAAGCGGTCAGTATGACTTTCTCTATCGGATTGCCGACTTCTCCAGCCAAACACTGAAAAACAGCGGAATGTTCGGAGTCCACCGGCAAAATCGGTGTACGGTATTGCTGTGCCAGTTCATTAATCAGTTCTCCCGCCACGACCAACGTTTCCTTATTCGCCAATGCAATGGCTTTCTTTGCCCGAATCGCATTCATGGTAGGTTTCAGTCCGGCGTAGCCGACCATCGCCGTCAATACCATATCAATCGGCCCGGCCTCCACTATCTGGCAGATGGCGTCAGTTCCCGCGTATACCTTTATAGGCAGGTCGCTCAAAGCTTCTTTCAGTTCGGTATATTTCTCTTCGTTGGCTATCACGACAACTTCCGGCTGAAACTTCCGCGCCTGAGCTATCAGCAGCTCCACACGATTGTTGGCCGTCAGCGCGTATGCCTCGTACAGATCGGGATGTTCCTCTATCACCTGCAATGCCTGTGTGCCGATAGACCCGGTAGAGCCTAAAATGGCTATTTGTTTCTTCTTTTTATTAGTTTCTATATTCATTTCTTATATATTCTCCTCACTAAAAAACGATATACTTCTCAGGATTCACCGGATGGCCTTTGTACCAAAGCTCGAAATGCAGGTGCGGACCCGTGCTGAGAGTTCCACTGTTGCCCACCAAAGCGATGGCTTCGCCCCCTTTCACACGGTCACCCTCTTTCTTGAGCAGAGAGCCGCAATGCTTATAAACCGATATCAAATCCTGACTATGTTGCACACCGATCAGGTAGCCTGTTTCGGCGGTGTAGGTACTCAGAATAACGGTTCCGTCCATCGTTGCCAGCACACTTTCATTGGGATTGGCGGCAATATCCGTTCCGTAGTGTTTCTTTTTTGCATCGAAGCGATCGGAAACCATTCCCCGCGTCGGGCGGTACAGGATAAGTCCCGTCACATCCGGCTGGGAGGTGATGGAAGTCAGGTTGTATTTCTCTGTTTCTTCGTATTGACGGCGGAATTCCTCTTCGCGCTTGGTGCGTTCCATCAAGGTGTCTTTGCGGACGGTAGTCAGCGAGTCGAGCGTCTGCACACTGTCGACGGGTATATTGCCGCTGAAAATGTCCTGAATGTTCATAATATAGAGGTTCTGCCGGTTGAGTACCTGTTGCAGAGAGTCCACCCGCAAGGCGTTACCCACGATTTGGGAACGGACCTCACTGTTCATATAACCCGGAAGGTAGTTGCGCAAAGGGGTGAAAGCGATGATGCAGGCTGCGATCAGAAACAACACCGTCAGTACGCTGAGCAACACGGAAAGGCCATTGAGCTTGGACACACGAAGCCCGACAATCTCTTCAAGCGTGTTTTCATTGACAATCGTCAGTTTATACTTGAACTTGAAATTTTTCCAGAAAGCTTTGCTTCGTCTTCTCTTTGGCATTTGAACAATTAAAAATTAAAGATTAAAAATTAAAAAGGAGGACCGATTTATGTTCCTCTTCAGATACGGATTATACGGGACAATCCGTATCCTCCGCGTCCAAATCCTCCAAATTGAGCAACCCTTCGGGAAGCTCTACGGTGATGAGTTTCCGTCTCTGGTCTATGCCTACGATAAATTCCTCTTGGGCGGGAACCAGCAGTTCCTCACCGTCTTTCTCGACTACGAAAAGGGTGTTGACGGTAGCGGTATCCACCTCTGCCACCTCGCCCAAAAGTCCGTGACGAGTGTCCTCCATGCGGAAACCGACGAAAAAGTTCCAGGACAATTCACCGTCTCCGACTTCTTCCGCATACTTCACAGGGAAGTAGACTTCGACATTGGTAAACGCCCGGGCACGTTCGGCGGTATCGACCCCCTCCAGCTTCACCAAAGCGGTGGAGTCGGAACGGAAACGGTACTCTTCGATGAAAAAGGGTACAAAAATTCCGTCGAGCAGGCAGACCAGATAGTCGCAGTCCACACGGTCAAAAATATCATCCGTAAAGGTAAACTGCAACTCACCGTGAATTCCGTGCGGCTTATTGAACAATCCTATCTTATATACTTCTTCTTTCTTTATCATATCCGGGTGATTCTGGCTCCGATGGCGTTCAGACGTCCTTCGATGTTCTGATAACCACGGTCTATCTGTTCGATGTTACTAATGGTACTGGTTCCTTCGGCACTCATGGCAGCAATCAGCAGGGCGATACCGGCACGTATATCCGGTGAAGTCAGGCGGGCGCCGCGCAGCTTGAAGCCGTGATTGTGGCCGATGACTACGGCACGGTGAGGGTCGCAGAGAATAATCTGCGCTCCCATATCAATCAGCTTGTCTACGAAGAACAGGCGGCTTTCAAACATTTTCTGATGAATCAGCACGCTGCCTTTGGCTTGTGTCGCCACAACGAGCATGACACTCAGCAAGTCCGGAGTGAGTCCCGGCCAGGTGGCGTCGGCTATCGTCATGATGGAGCCGTCGATAAAAGATTCTATCTCGTATGTTTCCTGTGCGGGAACGTAAATATCATCGCCTCTCTGTTCGAGCTTGATGCCCAGACGGCGGAAGCTCTCGGGGATGATTCCCAGATTCTCGTAAGAAACATTCTTAATGGTGATTTCACTTTTCGTCATGGCTGCCATACCGATAAAGCTGCCGACCTCAATCATATCGGGCAGTACGGTGTGCTGTGTGCCATGCAGTCTGTCCACCCCTTCGATGGTAAGCAGGTTGGACGCGATACCGCTGATCTTCGCTCCCATCCGGTTGAGCAAGCGGCAAAGCTGCTGAACGTAAGGCTCGCAGGCTGCATTATAAATAGTGGTAGTGCCTTTGGCAAGCACGGCAGCCATCACGATATTGGCTGTTCCGGTGACGGAAGCCTCGTCCAGCAACATATAATTGCCCCGAAGTTGTTTGGCGGTAATCTCGTAGATTCCACGCTCCTCATCGTAGCGGAAGTCTGCCCCTAAATTCTGAATGCCGACAAAGTGGGTATCCAGACGACGGCGACCAATCTTGTCCCCTCCCGGTTTGGAGATCAGCGCTTTGCCGAAACGGGCAACCATCGGACCTATCAGCATGACGGAACCCCGCAGGCTGGAACATTTCTTCAGGAACTCATCGCTTTCGAGATAAGCCAAATCTACATTTTCGGCCTTAAAGCTATAAGTATCAATGCCTTTCTTTGCAACCGTCACTCCCATCTCACGCAAGAGCTGAATCAAGTTGTTGACATCCAAAATGTCAGGTATATTGTTCACCGTCACTTCCTCTTCAGTCAGCAACGTAGCGCAGATGATCTGCAAAACTTCGTTTTTGGCACCTTGCGGATGAATCTCGCCGCAGAGCCGGTGTCCTCCTTCGATTACAAATGAAGCCATTGATGTTCGGGGTATTAATTTTTTTAATATCGTCTCTTGTTATTCTGACGATTGTTATTGTAGTTCATCTTCGGGCGGTAGTTCTGGCTCAAACGCTCGGCCATCAGGCGGATGATGTCATCGGTCATCTGGAGTTTGCCGCCGGACAGTTCATAAAGGTCTTCGGCTATCTTCCGGTCGTCCACCGTGTCTTTGTTCCACGCCATGTAATCCTTCTTCATGTGGTTACAGATCAAGGCTATCAAGTTCCTCTTTTCATTTCCTTCGGGAAATTCGATGGCTTTCTTGATCAGTATCTCCAAAGTGTGACCGTAATGACGGTAACGCATACGGGCAGTAGAGTAAGGTATGTGTTCCGGACGGGTCACCAGATTGTCTTTGCGGATAATCTCGTAAGGGTAATCGATGTCCAGCTCAAAACCGGACATAATGGCCAAATGATCCCAAAGTTTATGCTTGAAATCGGGCACGTCACGCAAATGAGGGAACATATTGCCCATGATATTTATAATCGTGTTGGCACAACGCTGACGTTCCGCACGGTCTTGTATAGTCAACGCATAGTCAACCATATTTTGTATGCTGCGCCCGTATTCGGGAAGCGGCATTCTTTTCTGTTGGGTATTATATTGCATAATCTTAAAAAGTTGAAAGTTGAAAATCACTTTCGTCCATTATTAATTGTTTATTGCTAATCAAGTTACTGCTAATTGCTCATCACCAATTCATCAAAGGAGTTTCTTCGGTGTGGAAGCAACGAATTCCTTCAGGTAGAAAGGTTCGAAGTAGGCCACGTCCTTATAATCCTCTTTCGCTATTGCCTTCTCTGCAAGCGGGAACATCATTTTGGCTAACGGATGCACCTTGTCGATAAAATGCGCGTTGGGATGCGTTATCTTCTCGCGGCATTTGGCAGCCCCGTTACCGAAGAAATAAACCGGGCGTTCGTTCAGGAACTCCAGATAGGAATTTTCGTCCACTATATCGGCTGCAACGGCACGCTTCACATCTAAGGCACGGTCGTAAACGGCTGCATAAACTTCCATACGTCGGGCGTCGATCATAGGACAGAGCAAAGCGTCTTCGGGAAGATTCTCATACAGCAAGACCGGAACACACAGCACCTCAAGCGTCGGAATCCCGATCAACGGAATGTTGCGTCCGTAACAGATTCCCTTCGCCATCGAAACCCCGATCCGGAGTCCGGTGTAAGATCCCGGCCCGCAACTGACCGCAACCGCATCCAACGGGATAGCATGACTGTCGATAAATGACAATGCCTCATCGACAAAAACTCCTAAAGAAACGGCGTGTGAAGGGCCTTTCAGGTCTTCTTCCACAAACGGAACCATTCCGTCCTCACTGATTGCCACCGAGCAAACGGAGGTGGAGGTTTCAATATTCAGTATACACGACATAAAAATCAGCTTATTAAATTGTCGCAAATTTACATGATAATTTCCAATTCTTAAAATAATCGTGTAAATTTGCACAAAACTTTAAGATTTATGATACAATCGATGACAGGTTACGGCAAAGCTACAGCCGAACTCCCTGATAAAAAAATAAATGTAGAAATTAAGTCGCTCAACAGCAAGGCTATGGATCTTTCCACTCGCATCGCTCCGGCTTATCGTGAAAAAGAGATCGAAATCCGTAACGAGATTTCCAAAGTGCTGGAACGCGGCAAGGTGGATTTCAGCCTGTGGATTGAGAAGAAAGAGGGGGCGGAAAGCGCTACTCCTATCAATCAGGCTCTTGTGGAGGGCTACTACAAACAGATTTTGGCCATCTCGGAAAATCTTAATATTCCTCTTCCTGCCGACTGGTTTCAGACATTGCTCCGCATGCCGGACGTGATGACGAAGACTGAAATTCAGGAACTTACGGAGGAAGAATGGAAAGCGGTGCACGCTGCTGTAGCGGAAGCGATCGGGCATCTGGTGGATTTCCGCAAACAGGAGGGGGCTGCACTGGAAAAGAAGTTCCGCGAGAAGATTGCCAACATCACAAGCCTGCTCGAAAAGATTACTCCTTACGAGAAAGAACGTGTGGAAAAGGTGAAAGAACGTATCACAGACGCTCTCGAAAAGACGCTGAATGTGGACTACGACAAAAACCGTCTGGAGCAGGAGTTGATTTACTATATCGAAAAGCTGGATGTCAACGAGGAGAAACAACGCCTCAGCAACCATCTGAAATATTTTATCAGTACGCTGGAAAGCGGCAACGGACAAGGCAAGAAATTGGGATTTATCGCTCAGGAAATGGGACGTGAAATCAATACGCTGGGCAGCAAGTCCAATCATGCCGAAATGCAGAAAATCGTGGTTCAGATGAAAGATGAACTGGAACAGATTAAAGAACAGGTACTGAACGTGATGTAGACGAACGTCTCTCATCCTTCATTCTTAATTCTTCATTCTTAATTTAACTATGACTGGCAAATTAATTATATTCTCCGCTCCGTCGGGTTCGGGGAAATCTACAATCATCAATTATCTGCTGACGCAGAATTTGAATCTTGCGTTTTCTATCTCCGCCACCAGCCGTCCTCCACGCGGAACGGAACAGCATGGGGTGGAATATTTCTTCCTTACTCCGGAAGAGTTTCGTAGCCGCATCGAGAACAACGAATTTCTGGAATACGAGGAAGTGTATAAAGACCGTTACTATGGGACGCTGAAAGAGCAGGTGGAAAAGCAATTGGAAGCCGGACAGAATGTCGTGTTCGACGTTGATGTGGTAGGCGGATGCAATATCAAGAAATTTTACGGTGAGCGTGCGTTGTCAGTATTTATCCAGCCGCCTTCGGTGGAGGAATTGCGTTGCCGGTTGGAAGGACGAGGCACAGACACTCCCGAAGTGATAGAAAGCCGCATCGCCAAAGCGGAATATGAATTGAGCTTCGCTCCGCAATTTGACTGCATCATCGTGAATGATAACCTAGAAACGGCCAAAGCCGAAACGCTGAAAGTGATTAAGGAGTTTCTGGAGAAATAAACTAAAGTTGGAAAAGGGAGTTACCAGTTACCAATCCAATGGAAAAAGTAGCTTATAACAAGGAAGGAAGCAACCAATGAAAAAAAGCCATCGACTGAAAACCGGAATATTCAGCGGGTCTTTCAACCCGATTCATATCGGACACCTCGCATTGGCCAATTACCTTTGCGAGTACGAAGGCTTGGATGAAATCTGGTTCATGGTCACTCCTCAAAACCCTCTGAAAACGCAGGATGAGCTATGGAGTGACGAACTGCGTCTCCGGCTTGTAGAACTGTGTATCAGCGATTACCCCCATTTCCGTGCTTCGGATTTTGAATTTCATCTTCCCCGTCCTTCTTACAGTGTATATACGCTCGAAAAACTGCGCGAAGCCTATCCCGACCGTGAGTTTCACTTCATCATCGGTTCGGACAATTGGGCGCGTTTCGACCGCTGGTTTCAGCCGGAGCGCATCATTAAAGAGAACCACATCATTATTTACCCCCGTCCCGGCTTTCCCGTAGCGGCGGAAGAATTGCCGGAAACTGTCCGCCTCGTCCATTCTCCAGTGTTTGAAATCAGCTCCACATTCATTCGTGAGGCGCTGAAGGCGGGAAAGGATGTCCGGTATTTCCTGCATCCGAAGGTGTGGGAGCAAATAGAAAGTGTACTTACTCCTTCAACCGATGCAGAGTAATCATTATAACCTCCGCCGGAGCACCGATACGAATTGGTAATTGGGAGGTTCCGATCCCGTTGGTTACAATCAAAGGAATTTTAGCCGAATTACAAGCCAGTCCGGTGAGGAAACGTGTGCCGTAATTCGAGTTCAACACCGGAGCAATCCCGAACACACATACTTGTCCGCCATGCGTATGCCCTGCCAAAGCGAGATCTGTATTGACTACAGAAACATCTTCCACGTAGTCCGGAGTATGCACCAGCATGATAACGAAATCTCTGGGAGAAAGGGCTAACGTGGGGGACTTTCCGTTCTGCCCCAAGTCAAAAGGATTGCGCACACCGGCAATGATAATTTGCTGACCGTCCTTGCGGAGTGTGTCCACTTCGTGTTCCAACGGGTGCATTCCATAATGCTTCATCGTGCGGATAATCTCGTCATGACAACGCTCGTAATCGTTATTCCCCATCACCCCGTAGGTCCCCATCGGTGTCTTCACCCGTGCAAGCGCCGAAAACAAAGGATCTACATACTCACAACCTTCCTGATAATCGCCGCCCATCAAGAGTACATCCGCTTTCTGGGCAATCAGCAGGCGAACCAAATCATTCAGCCCTTTCTCTTTCAACAAACTCTTATAATGCAAATCGGAGATAAAAGCGATGCGAAAACCCTCGAAGGCTTCGGGAACGTCCCGGTGGGTAAAGTCATATTTCACGACACGATCCACCCCTGAATAGACGGAGGAAACGTCCACTTCGGAAGAAGTTATTTTCGTACCGCGAAGTACCCAGTCCTCCGATTTATATGCATCAGCAGAAGATTTATTTTTCTTGGCTCTGCGTTTCCTGCCTTTCGAAACGTTCAGATCTTTGAGTTGCGAGTGATCCGGAGCAAACAGTCCGGCTATGACGTTGGACGTATCCGCAACAATGGAGTCTGTGTTCAAAACAAGACGCGGCAAGGTTGCTACCATCCTCTTTTTCGACTTGCAGGAAACAAGTAAAAGCAGCGTCAGCAGTAGAAACGGATAAATAGATTTCTTCATCTTCTCTTAGTTTGAAGTTTTTAGGGGCGCAAAGATACGAAAAATCATGTATCTTTGTCCGTCAAAACTCTTTATAAAATATTAAAGCATGGAAGAAGTAAAGCGTAATTCACTGAAAGCATGGCTATTAGCCGCACGACCTAAGACTCTCACAGGAGCTATCACTCCGGTTTTAATCGGTACAGCCCTAGCGGCAATGGACGGACGTTTCCATTGGTTGCCTGCCCTTGTCTGCTGCCTGTTTGCCGGTCTGATGCAAATAGCCGCGAATTTCATCAACGATCTTTTCGACTTCCTCAAAGGAACCGACCGTGAAGACCGGTTGGGTCCCGAACGTGCTTGCGCACAAGGATGGATCTCACCGCAGGCAATGAAAACCGGAATTGCCGTTACCGTCACACTTGCCTGCCTGATTGGCTGCACGCTATTACTTTTTGCCGGATGGGAGTTGATCATCATAGGAGCGCTTTGTGTATTATTCGCCTTCCTTTACACTACCGGACCTTATCCCCTCTCCTACAACGGTTGGGGAGACGTGTTAGTCATCATTTTCTTCGGATTTGTTCCCGTAGGCGGAACTTACTACGTGCAGGCACTGACGTGGACACCGGATGTCACCATTGCCTCCATCATTTGCGGACTACTAATCGACACGCTGTTAGTTGTCAATAATTATCGAGACCGCGAAGCGGATGCCCGTAGCGGAAAACGGACCGTCATCGTCCGTTTCGGTGAGAAATTCGGACGCTATTTCTATCTGCTGCTAGGCATTTCGGCTTCCCTACTCTGCCTATATTTCTTACGCGAAGGACATATTTACGCTGCCCTTCTTCCACAACTTTACCTGGTTCCCCACGTCCTCACCTGGAGGCGAATGGTAAAAATACACAGCGGTAAAAAATTAAACAGCATATTAGGCGAGACCTCGCGTAATATGCTGTTTATGGGAATTCTTTTAGCTATCGGGATGATTCTTTGAAAACGAGATCATTCCCCATTTAATCACCTCTTTTTAATCTACTTTCCGTACATCTTTTCGTAATATCCCTGATAATCTCCGCTGGTCACTTCTTCCACCCAAGCTTGGTTGTTCAGATACCACTCGATGGTTTTCACGATGCCGACTTCAAATTTCGTTTCGGGATACCAGCCCAGTGCATTTGTTATCTTTGTTGGGTCAATGGCGTAACGTTGGTCGTGTCCCAGACGGTCTTTGACGAAGGTTATCAGTTCTTCGTTGATCCAATCGATGGAAATCTCCCCGTTCTCATCTTTCACCCGTTTCTTGAGCACCTGGCGATATTCCGGATGTTCCGTCATCAACCGATGAATAGTAGAGATTGTCAGCTTCACGATTTCGAGGTTTGTCTTCTCGTTATGCCCACCCACGTTGTACACCTCGCCTTCTTGTCCTTCACGCACAACAAGGTCGATAGCTTTACAGTGGTCTTCCACATAAAGCCAGTCGCGCACATTACTTCCATCGCCATAGACAGGCAGATGTTTTCCTTCAAGTATATTCTTGATAATCAATGGAATCAGTTTTTCCGGGAAATGATACGGACCGTAATTGTTGGAGCAACGGGTAATCGTTACCGGCATTTTATAAGTGTCGTGATAAGCCATCACAAACAGATCCGCACTTGTCTTGGATGCGCTGTACGGGCTATGAGGACAGAGCGGAGTTGTCTCCGTAAAATACCCTTCGGCTCCCAGCGAGCCATACACCTCGTCGGTAGACACTTGATGATAACGCACTCCTTTTCTCCAAGTGGGGTATCCTTGTTCATCCTTGCCCATCACCCATGCGCGACGTGCGCAATCCAGCAAGTTCTGTGTTCCTAAAATATTGGTTATCAGGAACAGTTGCGGATTCTCAATACTACGGTCAACATGACTTTCGGCAGCGAAATTCACCACATAATCAAAGCGATATTCAGCAAATAGGCTGTCTACCACATCGCGGCTTCCGATATCACCTTTGATAAAGACGCAACGTTCATTGTCAATGTCTTTCGCAATTGTCCCTAAGTTACCTGCATACGTCAATGCATCCAATATCACGACTTTTATATCGCTATGCTTCGCTAAGATGTATTTGATGTAATTTGCACCGATAAAACCTGCGGCACCGGTCACTAGATAAGTTTTCATATTTTACTTTTTATGTTGATTTTAGGATTGTTTCGCCAGTTCTATCAAATATTTGCCGTACTCGGTCTTTTCGAGGCGTTGTCCCAGCAGCAGCAGTTGTCCGGTCGGAATCCATCCCTGACGCCAGGCTATCTCTTCGATACAACTGACATAGAAACCTTGTCGGTTTTGGATGGTGGCAACAAAGTTGGAAGCCTCCAGCAGACTGTCACAGTTTCCCGTATCCAACCACGCGAATCCGCGTCCGAAAAGTTCCACTTTCAAAGTGCCTTCTTCCAGATACAGGCGGTTGAGGTCTGTTATTTCGTATTCTCCACGTGCTGAGGGCCGAAGAGCCGCCGCTTTTTCCGTCACGGTGGCATCATAGAAATACAATCCGGGAACGGCGTAATTGCTTTTCGGCACTGCCGGTTTCTCTTCCAGCGAAATAACCTTTCCCTGTCCGTCAAATTCCACCACGCCGTACGCGCGAGGGTCTTTCACATAATAGCCGAATATACAAGCTCCCTTCTCTATATTGGCAGCCCGGCGAAGCATGGCGGAGAAACCTTGCCCGTAAAACATATTATCTCCAAGAATCAGGCAGCCCGGTTCTCCATTCAGGAAATCGGCTCCCAACACGAAAGCCTGCGCCAACCCGTTAGGCTGCTCCTGCACTTTGTAAGAGAAAGACATACCCAATTCCTCACCCGTTCCCAGCAAATCGCGGAACATCGGCAAGTCACGCGGAGTTGAGATGATCAAAATCTCACGAATTCCCGCCAGCATCAGTGTAGACAGCGGATAATAAATCATCGGCTTGTCATAGACAGGCATTATCTGTTTGGAGATCGCTTTAGAAAGCGGATAGAGGCGAGTGGCACTGCCACCGGCAAGAATAATTCCCTTCATGTTCGTCTTTGTTATTCATAAACTGAGTGCAAAGGTCGGAAAGAAATCCGAGATGACAAAAATAATATGAAAAATTATTTATCTGCCAACTCGATAACTTCCAAGTCCTTAAACGTTCCCCGCTCGATGACAAAGCGCACCAATGTACGCACTTTATGAAATCCTGACATCCCCGCAGCTCCGGGATTGATGTGCAACATATCCAACGTCTTGTCGTACTTCACCTTTAATATATGAGAATGCCCGCTAATGAACAACTTGGGCGGGCGTGTCATCAGACTTCCAATTATCGAAGGATCATACTTTCCCGGATAGCCGCCTATGTGTTTTATCAGCACTTCGGTGTCATCCACCGTAAAACGGTTCACCTGCGGATACAGCTTCCTGATAGCCTGCCCGTCAATATTTCCGTAGACTGCCCGGAAAGGACGGAACGCCGCCAACCTCTCCGCCACTTCCACCGAACCGATATCGCCGGCATGCCAAATCTCATCGCACGGCTCAAAATACTCCAGGTATTTCTCATCCCAATAAGCATGGGTATCGGATAATAATCCAATTCTTATCATAAATTTTTTTGTTTAATCCTACAAAGATACTATATTTGGAAAAATCTTAAAGCATATGGAAAACAAATATAAATATTTCAAGCGAGATATCAGCTGGCTATCGTTCAACTACCGCGTGTTGCTGGAGGCTTTGGACGAGCGTCTCCCCCTTTACGAACGCATCAACTTTATTTCCATCTACTCTTCCAACCTCGAAGAATTTTATAAAATCCGTGTAGCAGACCACAAAGCTGTTGCTTCCGGCGCAACGGAAAGTGATGAAGAAAGCGTACAATCCGCCCGCGAACTTGTAGAGGAAATCAACAGGGAAGTCAACCGGCAACTAGATGACCGTGTGCGCATCTACGAACAAAAAATATTGCCTGCCCTACAAAAGAACCACATCATCTTTTATCAGGACAGCCATGTAGAGCCGTTCCATCAGCAGTTTATCAAAGACTTCTTCAAAGAAGAAATCTTCCCCTACCTGCAACCCGTACCCGTTTCCAAAGACAAAATCGTCTCTTTCTTACGAGATAACCGACTCTATCTCGCTATCCGACTCTATCCGAAAGAAGAAGGAGAAGAAGTAGAAGCTATAGAAGGAATAGAAGAAAAAGAATCCCCCATCCTCGAGTCCTCCCGTCCTCCTCTTTACTTCGTGATGAAGCAGCCCTACGCAAAAGTCCCCCGTTTCATCGAGTTGCCGTGTCATGAAAAAAATCATTACCTGATGTTTGTCGAAGACATCATCAAGGCGAACCTCAATCTAATTTTTCCCGGTTATGATGTCGAGTCGTGTTACAGTATAAAAATCTCCCGTGACGCCGACATATTAATTGACGACACCGCCAGCAGTGCCGACCTTGTGGCCCAGCTCAAGAAGAAAGTAAAGAAGCGTAAAATAGGAGACGTCTGCCGCTTCGTCTACGACCGTGCCATGCCGCACGACTTTCTGGATTTTCTCGTAGACGCGTTTCACATTCACCGCGACGAACTCGTTCCCGGCGACAAACACCTGAACCTGGAAGACCTGCGCCATCTCCCCAACCCCAGCAAGTCACTGCACAGCCCCGAAAAGCCGAAGCCGATGAAACTCACCATCCTCGACGAAAAAGAATCCATCTTCAACTACGTCGCCCGGAAAGACCTGCTGCTCTATTACCCCTATCACTCCTTCGAGCACTTCATCCACTTCCTTTACGAAGCCGTGCACAATCCGGAAACCCGTGAAATCATGGTGACGCAATACCGTGTGGCGGAGAACTCCGCCGTCATCAACACCCTGATAGCCGCTGCCCAGAACGGCAAGAAAGTCACAGTATTTGTAGAGTTGAAAGCTCGTTTCGACGAAGAGAACAACCTGGCC
Organism: Bacteroides sp. NSJ-39; assembly: GCF_014287315.1. NCBI lineage: Bacteria > Pseudomonadati > Bacteroidota > Bacteroidia > Bacteroidales > Bacteroidaceae > Bacteroides > Bacteroides sp. NSJ-39. Next base: position 194,961 of record NZ_JACOOB010000006.1, read on the forward strand.
ACGGCCGAAATGATGCAAGCCGCCGGTATAAAAATCATATACAGCATTCCCGGTCTGAAGGTGCACGCCAAGGTAGCCCTTATCCGCCGTCGTGGACTGAACGGTGAGAAAATCCCCAGCTACGCCTACATCAGCACCGGCAACTTCAACGAGAAAACCGCCACACTTTATGCCGACTGCGGACTATTCACCTGTCGCAAAGAAATAGTGAACGACCTTTACAACCTCTTCCGCACCCTTCAAGGCAAAGAAGATCCGAAGTTCACCACCCTCCTTGTCGCCCGTTTCAACCTCATCCCAGAGTTGAACCGCCTCATCGACCGTGAGATTGCCCTAGCCGATCAAGGCAAACCCGCCCGCATCATCCTAAAAATGAACGCCCTTCAAGACCCCGCCATGATAGACCGCCTCTACGAAGCCTCCGAACACGGTGTGCAGACAGACCTTATCATTCGCGGAATCTGCTGCCTCATCCCCGACCAGCCGTACAGCCGCAACATCCGCATCACCCGCATCGTAGACAGCTTCCTGGAACACGCCCGCATCTGGTACTTCGGCAACGGCGGCAATCCCAAAGTCTTCATGGGCTCACCCGACTGGATGCGCCGCAACCTCTACCGCCGCATCGAGGCCATCACCCCCGTCCTCGACCCCGACCTGCGCAACAGCCTGATCGAAATGCTTACCATCCAACTCGCCGACAATCAAAAAGCCTGCCGAGTAGACGCAAAGCTACAAAACATATTCAAAAAAAGAACGCCCGGAACCCCCGCCATCCGAGCGCAATACACACTATATAACCGGCTTTGTTCAAATAACACCCAGCAACCCAAAGACCAACCAGCCATGCCCCAATAACCGTCCCCAAAGACCAACCAGCCATGCTCCCCGTCTCCTCCCCACCCCATCCGCATGGTTTCCCCCGGCCTACTTTTTTCTCCGTCAAGCGAGCTCCCGTAACGGAGCGTAAAGAAGGGCAGACTGTTTGAGCGAAGCGAGTTTCTGCCCTTCAGCGGAGTGCAGGAAGCGAGTAGGAGAAAAAAGTAAGCCTTGAATTTTTCTTTGCTTCTTTCTTTTGTTTCAAGACAAAAGAAAGAAGATTGTAACACAAATGTAACATCTATGACATTTCCCTGCAACGTCAAATTCCGTCCTTTGCCGCCGAAATTACATACATACATTTATGGAGACAATTTACTTATGCATTATCATTTTTCTGTTCGTCCTCGCCGTGTTCGACCTCATCGTCGGCGTAAGCAATGACGCGGTCAACTTCCTGAACTCCGCGGTAGGCGCCAAAGCCGCATCGTTCAAGACCATCCTGTTCATAGCCGGTGTCGGCATTTTCATCGGCGCCTCCCTGTCCAACGGGATGATGGACATAGCCCGTCACGGCATCTACCAGCCCGAGCACTTCTACTTTGCCGAAATCATGTGCATCCTGCTTGCCGTCATGCTGACCGACGTTGTGCTTCTCGACGTATTCAACTCAATGGGCATGCCCACCTCCACCACCGTTTCACTAGTCTTCGAGCTACTTGGAGGAACCTTCGCCCTCGCGCTCATCAAAGTGCACAACAGCGACACCCTCGCGCTGGGCGACCTCATCAACACCGACAAAGCCCTTTCCGTCATCATGGCAATCTTCGTATCCGTAGCCATCGCCTTCTTCTTCGGAATGCTTGTGCAGTGGATCGCCCGTGTGATATTCACCTTCAACTACACTAAAAAGATGAAGTACAGCATAGCCCTCTTCGGAGGCATCGCCGCCACCTCCATCATCTACTTCATGCTCATCAAAGGGCTGAAAGACAGCTCCTTCATGACACCCGAAAACAAACACTGGATACAAGACAACACCCTGCTGCTCATCACCGTGTTCTTCGTATTCTTCACCCTGCTGATGCAAGTCCTCCACTGGCTGAAAGTCAACGTCTTCAAAGTAGTCGTGCTGATGGGCACCTTCGCCCTCGCCCTCGCTTTCGCCGGCAACGACCTCGTCAACTTCATCGGTGTTCCCCTCGCCGGTTTCTCCTCCTTCATAGACTACACCGCCAACGGATCGGGCAACCCGGACAACTTCCTGATGACCTCCCTGCTAGGACCCGCCAAAACTCCGTGGTACTTCCTGATCGGAGCCGGAGCAATCATGGTCTACGCACTCTGCACCTCCAAAAAGGCGCACGCCGTTATCAAGACCTCCGTCGACCTCTCCCGCCAAGACGAAGGCGAAGAAACCTTCGGAAGCACCCCGATAGCCCGTACAATCGTCCGTTTCAGCATGGCGCTCGCCAACGGAATCTCACGAATCACTCCGAACAGCACCAAGAAATGGCTCGACACCCGCTTCCGCAAAGACGAAGCCATCATAGCCGACGGCGCAGCGTTCGACCTTGTCCGCGCCTCCGTCAACCTCGTGCTGGCAGGCCTGCTCATCGCTTTGGGAACATCACTGAAACTTCCCCTTTCCACCACCTACGTCACCTTCATGGTAGCTATGGGAACCTCACTGGCCGACCGTGCCTGGGGACGTGACTCCGCCGTTTACCGCATCACAGGCGTACTGAGCGTCATCGGCGGCTGGTTCATCACCGCCGGAGCCGCCTTCACCTTCTGCTTCTTCGTCGCCCTCGTACTTCACTACGGAGGAAACATTTCCATCATCGTCCTCATCGGCATCGCCGTGTTCATCCTGATACGCAGCCAAGTGATGTACAAGAAACGCAAAGCGAAAGAGCAAGGCAACGAGACCCTGAAACAACTGATGCAGACCACCGACAGCGAAGAAGCTCTGCAACTGATGCGCAAGCACACCCGCGAAGAGCTCGGCAAAGTGTTGGAATACGCGGAAACGAATTTCGAACTCACCGTCACCTCCTTCCTCCACGAGAACCTGCGGGGATTGCGTCGCGCGATGGGCTCCACCAAATTCGAGAAGCAGCTCGTCAAGCAGATGAAGCGTACCGGAACCGTCGCTATGTGCCGTCTCGACAACAACACCGTGCTCGAAAAAGGGCTTTACTACTACCAGGGCAACGACTTCGCCAGCGAACTGGTGTACAGCATTTCACGTCTCTGCGAACCGTGCCTGGAGCACATCGACAACAACTTCAACCCATTGGACGCTATCCAAAAAGGCGAATTCAGCGACGCGGCCGAAGACATCACTTACCTGATCCAGCAATGTCGCAGAAAACTGGAAAACAACGATTACAATAACATGGAAGAAGAAATCCGCCGCGCCAACGACCTTAACGGACAACTCTCGCTGCTGAAACGCAAGGAACTGCAGCGCATCCAAAGCCAGTCGGGAAGTATCCGCGTCAGCATGGTATACCTGACGATGGTTCAGGAAGCCCAAAACGTGGTGACTTACACCATCAATCTAATGAAAGTAAGCCGTAAGTTCCAGATCGAGACCGACTGATCTGATTTCCCCACAAAAAAATCCCCCCTTACCATTCCTTAATATCACAACGGACTAAGGCAATAGTAAGGGGGATTTTTCATCTCTTCACTTACAAATAATAAGCGAGCCAGCTTCATTTTTCCACAATTTCCACAAACAGCAATCTACTCTTTACGGCGTCTGCGGAAACGCAATATTGCCTCAAGAATGTCAAGCAATTTTTCCAACAACAATTTCATAAGCTTCTGTTTTTAATTTTTTTTTTAAATCCGGTCTCTTAAAATCCAGTCTCTTAAAGTCCGTTTCCTCATTATTCAGACGGATCCGGAGCTTCTCCGCCACCGTTTCCGCCATCCGGATTCTTTCCGTCGTCCGGATCTTCACCTGAATCATCGGCAGCGACAAACGAGCCCGCCACATCCTTGACGTGTACAAATTCCACTCCGGAAGTCAGCGCACGGGTAGCGCTTCCGTTCGCCTCACGTGTATACTCCGGTGTAAACTGACAACGCAACGAAGTAATCTGCGCGCTGCTGACTTTACTTTCAAGCTCCACCCCTTTCCCGTTCGCCTTAGCGATCATGGTAAACGTTCCCAAGCCTTCGAGGCGTACCGTGCGGCTATTAAGCAGCTGTTCCCGCATCACGGACATCAGATTACGAATCACATTATGGACATCACCCGCCGTCAGCGAGGCTTTTTCCGCAATCAATTCCGCCATTTTCTGCGTATTGACTGCCTTCCCGAATTTCACCAGACGGGGATAATACAATTTCTGTCCTTCCTTGTTGGCAAGCGTTGCCTGATAAGGTTTGTAAATTAATGGCATACTGTTTCCTTTTTTTAATGATTGATAAATTAAATTCCTCTCTGTAACCGATTACGAAAGCAAAGGTAACCGGAAGGAAAAAAAACGTGAACCATAACGTACCGACCTGTCACAAGAGACAGCAACCCGGCACGAGTCCGCACAAACCATGCCCACAACCGCTTCTGCACAACACATCACCAATCAGCCTAAAAAGCCTTACCTTTACAAACATAGAATCTGATAACCCCCCTTAAAAGACAACCGACAATGAAAGCAGAAACATCCCCTTCCATCCGCATCCGGACTTATAGCAAAAGCCAGTTAGCGTCCTTCTACCTGCCCGATATACAAACCGCCTCAGCACGCCGCACCCTGCGGGGGTGGATAGCCAAAAATACAGAATTGCAGGCTGCACTCGCCCAAACGGGATACAGCGAGAAATCCATCCTGCTTACTCCGGCGCAAGTAGGGTTGTTTTTCCGTTTTTTAGGAGAACCTTGATTCACTTTTTCTTATTTGTTTTTTTCTTATCTGTTTTATTCCTATCTGTTTTATTCTTTTCCGCCTCTTCCTTCTTCATCTCCTCCCAATCTTCAACAGATATAATTTTATCCTCAAAGAGTTCGATATCCATTACCAGATGGTGCCGGTTTATAGCCCGGCACTTCACTTTCGCCGAATCTTTCAGTAAAAGGCATACAACCGCACACAGTAATCCGGGAAGGGCTACAACGATTTTAGCCTTTTTGAGGACACACGCGCTAATATTAAATAACGTCGTAAAATCGGGTATTGAAGTACTGCCATCCCAGACGCAACTGAACACACGTCTCACCGAAGAAGTCGAACTATTTGAATTATTTACAATATAACATTCCGGTATATCATTCTGCTTATCTATTTTCACCAAATAGTCCACAATCTCTTTTTTTGTGCTATCATCGCAATGCCGAAGTCCGGTTACCTTACAGATTGCATCACTATTACTTGTCACTTCCGACCCTCTTTTTACCAATTTCTTTGCCATTTTCCTATTGTATTAATTAAAAATTTCCACAAAGAACGGCTATTTCTCTTAACAATCATGTTCACGCTTGACACATTCTTCTTTAATTCCTCATTTATGTGTCAAGCTCGGACAATCTTTCCCCTTTCCATTCCCTACTTTTGCCTCATAATCAAAATAAACCGAAGAACAATGACCAAGATTAAAGAAGAGCATTCTTTTCAACGGGTGCGGCTCATGAAACAGGCAGCCGCCATCCGGCAAAACAATGGTATGAACCGGCACGACGCACTCGTCACCGCCCACCGGATAGGCGCCCTCATCCGGCAGATGCATCACGGAAATGTCCGCTTCCACTACACCAAACAAGACGGCAGCGTCCGCCACGCCATCGGCACACTCACCGGATACGAACACAGTTTCCACCAACCTTATATTCCACGACCGGAAAACACGTTCGTCGTCTACTACGACATCGAGGCAAAAGGATGGCGCACGTTCCATGCGGAAAACTTTCTGGACATCGACGCCGAGGACGAACCCGAAAAGACGAGAACAGAATGAACCGGCAGGAACGAGAAGAATGGGAAATCCTTTGCAGGCAGTACAATGTAGACTCCCTGCAAGAAGCCATTCAAGGCTGCCGGGAAGAATTGGAGTTTCTTATCCATTGCGCCGAAAGGCTCGAACCCCGCACGGAGGAGGAAGAAACGCCGTTTAACATATCCAGTCCACGCCGTTTCTATACACCGGGAAACGCCGTTCCTGGAATGCAGGAAACGCCGTTTCTCCACGCGGAGACAAAAGAACAGACCGTTTTTTAACAGAATATAATTTTATTAACGTTTACCAATATCAAGTATGGAAAATTGGAGATTTATCGAAGAAAATCCCGACTACATGGTCTCGGACCATGGACGGGTGTTGAGTTTTAAAGGCAAGTCGAAACTGATTCTCTGCACCACGATCGCAGGAGAAGGCTACGAGCAGACAGAGCTCATGCAAAAAGGAATCTACACCAAATACTACACGCATCGTCTGGTAGCTAAGGCGTTCATTCCCAACCCGAAACATCTGCCGCAAGTAAACCACCTCGACGGAAACACGCTGAACAACCACGTGTCGAACCTCGAATGGTGTGACGCGCATGACAACATAATGCACGCCATCCGAATGGGATTGCGGCCTCCCGGAAAAACGGGTTCAAAGTATTCGGGTGTTCCCTGCGCCGTAACGGACGCAAGTGGGAATACACTCCGCGCCTACCCGTCCATGCAGGCGATGAGCAAAGGAGAACACATGAATCCCGCATTCATAAACTGGCTCAGACTACAGTTGCGCTATCCGGAACGACTACTCCTCCACAACTTACGCGTCCGCCAGCACAGAGGAGACGCTTTTATCATGAAAGAACCCTTACCGTTGTCTCCCGCTCAGGCTGTTCCGCAGACTTCTCCCGCTCAGGCTGTTCCGCAGTCATCCCATCATCGGCCTGTCCCGCCTGTACAATCTCCCTGCATCCCGGTCCAGCATCCGGTGAACCGGCAATATTACCGCCAACTGTCGGAAGACGAAGCCATCGCTTTCGGATTCGCCATCTACACAAGCCGCAACCAACAAGAAAGGGGGACGCTGTAATGAGAGACACGATTATCATCCACTGTTCCGCCACCCGTGCGGGACAGGATTTCACAGCCGCCGACATCGACCGCTGGCACCGTGCGCGCGGTTTCCGTTCCATCGGCTATCATTTCGTAATCCGGCCCGACGGAACCATCGAACCGGGAAGGGATGTCTCCCTCGACGGAGCGCATTGCACGGGCTGGAACCGCCGAAGCATAGGTATCTGCTACGTGGGCGGGCTGGACAAGGAAGGCCGTCCCGCCGACACCCGGACGGAAGCCCAACGCGAAGCGCTCATCCGCCTGGTGGAAGACCTGCGGCTCGTTTACCCCGACATCAGACAAGTGATAGGCCACCGGGACACCAGCCCCGACCGCAACGGTGACGGCATTATCTCGCCCAACGAGTTTATCAAGATGTGCCCCTGCTTCGACGTACGCAACGAGTTCCGATAAACCGCACAATGTATCACTTTTTAAAACTTAATTTATCATGGCACGCATTTCCAAACCCGGATTAGATTATTTCCCCCTAGATGTCAATTTCCTGCAAGACCGGAAAGTGCGCCGCATCTCCTGCCGCCATCACGCGGCAGGAATTGCCGCGCTCACTTCCCTGCTTTGTCTTATCTACAAAGAAAAAGGCTATTATGTCCTTTGGAACAAGGACACACTGTTCGACATCGCTCAGGAAGCCTGTTGCGAGGAGGAGGAAATGCAAGCCATCATCGACGATTGTCTGTCGGTGGGATTGTTCGACACCTATATATATAAGGAGTACGGGGTGCTGACCTCGCAAGCCATCCAAGAGCAGTATCACAAAATCATCATCGACAGCCGGAGGAAATACAAATTGCCTTTGGAAAACTTCTGGATGATCAAGGAGGAGAAAGAAGCGAATGATAACGAGGAGGAGACAAAGGAAACAAAGGAGAGAAAGGAGACAAAGGAGACAAAGGGGGAAAACGGAGAACAGACAAATGAATCCGCAACAAATCCGGGCAAATTCGCAGTAAATCCGGGCAAATTTGCAGCAGATCCGGGCAAATCCGCAGCAACAATGCCACAAACAAAACAAGAAACGGATACAGATATTAAAAGCAAACAGGAAATGGAGAGGGAAAATGAAAGCAAATCGGAAACCCAAAAAGACAAAGAGACAGAGAGGGAAGGGAAAATGAGAAAGGAGAGCGAGAAGCCGCCCGTTCCGCCAAACGGCGTTTCTCAGGCTTCGCCTGTTGCTGTAAGGGGTTTGTCTTTAGAGGATTCGTCCGGAGGGGACTTCGAAGCTATACTACGACTAAATATGGAAGCTATCGGCATCCGGAACGAACAGACCGCCAAAGCCATTTTCGCCCTTGCCCGACGAAAAGAACTGGGAGGAATCAACGGCACGCTATGGAAAATCCTCAGTCCCGGATACCGCCCTACCCTGCTCAAAAAGAACGAACCGGGAGATTACATCCTTTGGGCACTCAATCACCCGGCCGAATTTGAAAGCACTTACAACGGAATGCTACAGAAAATGGTGAGGGGAAGAAGCTGAAATAATAAAAAGTCACCCATTTAGCGGAATCAATGATATTTTATTATCAAAATAAACACTTACAACACTTTCCTTATGACACACCAAATAATCTAAAAGCAAGCAAATAATCCATATAACATTTCAAAATCCCATATCAATACCGAAATCCACTTTCAATATGACAGTATTTAGTTAAAAACGCATTACTTTTCTTAGTTTATTATAATTTATATTATCTTTGCAGCCTGTTAGAGAGAAATGATGTGTTTTTAGGTTAAAATTAAGAGAGAATTTATGAAAAGAAAATTGATGTTCTTCATGACCTTCCTATTTATAGGCATAGGTCTGGCGACAGCGCAGACATCCAAAGTGACCGGATTGGTAACATCCGAAGAAGATGGACAGCCTGTCGTAGGTGCTTCAGTATTAGTCAATGGCACCACTCTTGGTACAATCACCGATATTGACGGTAAATTTACAATCAGCAACGTACCAAGCTCCTCCAAAACCTTACGTGTTTCTTATGTGGGAATGATCCCCCAGGAAGTGACAATCAAGGAAGGGATTTTAAAAATCGTGCTGCGTTCGGACGCGAAGGCGCTGGACGAGGTGGTCGTTACCGCCTTAGGTATCAAAAGAAGCGAGAAAATACTAGGTTATGCCGCTTCTACAGTGAAAAATGACGATTTGGTCGCAGCCAAGTCAGGTTCCGTGATGTCCGGACTTTCCGGAAAAATAGCCGGTGTAAACATTTCCAGCTCCGGAACGGCCGGTAGCTCACAGAAAGTAATCGTGCGCGGTTATTCCTCTTTCTCCAGCAACCAGCCGCTATACGTCATCGACGGCGTGCCGATGTCCAACAACACCAGCCTCTCCAACGACCAGGGCAACGGTGTCATTGCCGCCAGCGACGCTATCGACTTCGGTAACGGGGCAAACGACATCAACCCCGACGACGTGGAATCCGTCACCGTGCTGAAAGGCGCCTCAGCCACCGCCCTCTACGGCTCGCGCGCTGCCAACGGTGTAGTGATGATCACCACCAAACGCGCCAAACAAGAGAAACTGACCGTTTCGTACGACGGCTCTTTCATGGCTTCCAACGTGCTCCGCGTGCCGCAGGAACAGGACAAGTTCGGACAAGGATGGGGAACGTGGAACAGAGGCGAGAACGGATCGTGGGGACCGGCATTGGACGGCCGGCTCAACGAATGGGGCTCCAGCAAACTGACTACCCCGATGAAAAAGCACTACTCGTTCGTGAAAGACAATCTCCGCAACTTCTACACCACCGGATTCGAGATGAACAACAACATCAGCGTCCGCACCGGCAACGAAAAGATGGGCTTGATGCTTTCTTACGGCAACACCTCCTCTAACGGCGTGCTGCCCAACAATGCCGACAAATACGAACGTAACACCCTGTCGTTCCGTGGCAACATGAAATTCGGCAAGTTCGCCGCCGACGCCAGCATCACGTATATCCGCAAAGACATGACGAAAGCCGCCGCCGGACAAGGAAACGCGGGAGCCACCATGCAGCAGGAACTGATACAGCACCCGGTGGACATCGACTATTCTGTCATGAAGGATTTCAACGACGAACGGTTCAACGGAGACAACTATTACACGTGGTACGCGCAGAACCCTTACTGGGTACTCGCCAACAATAAGAACAACTATCAGGACGACCGCATCTACGGTAAACTGGAATTGTCTTACGAGGTCATTCCCGGTCTGAAGGCCGTAGGACGTCTCGGAGGTGACTTCACCAACGCCCGCCAGAAGTTGCGCACGGCGAAACTGACGTACGCCGACAATTCCTACAGCAGCATCGGAGGCAAATCCGAAGAAAAGGGTACTTATACCGAACGTACCGATAATTACGACCAGATCGACGCAACCCTCTTCCTGAGCGCCAACTACAATATCGGCACAGACATCACTCTCGGAGGTACGGCAGGATGGAACCTCAACCAACGGAAATCGTCTTATCTGAAGTCGTTTCTCGAAGGGCTGTTCATGGAAGGATGGTACAATCTGCAGAACGGGACCGACAAGCCCGTCAGCACCAATTACAGCGATTTGCGCAGAACAATCGGAGCCTTCGCACAGGTGGAATTCGGGTATAAGAATTTCTGGTTTGTCAACCTTTCCGGACGCAACGACTGGTCGTCTACACTGCCCATCCACCACAACAGTTTCTTCTACGGAGGAATCAACACGTCCGTCATCCTGACCGATATGTTCCCCTCGCTGAAAAACAACGTGATAGACTTCCTGAAAGTGCGCGCCGCATGGGGACAGACGGGTAACGACGCCGACGTGTACAGAACGCTGGCATACTACATCCCCGATCATATTTCATCCGGCTACGGCTATCTGGACACTCCGCTGAACGGGGCGCTGGGACTGACCGAATACAACCGCCAGCCCAACAACAACCTGAAACCGGAGAAGACTTCCGAATGGGAATTGGGCTTGACCGCCAACTTCCTCAGCAACCGCATCGGCATTGACTTCGCCTACTACGACAAGCTGACCAAAAACCAGATCATCGCGGCAGACGTCGCCCCGGAAACACGCTACACCAGTGCCGTGCGCAACGTTGGCGAAATTTCCAACAAAGGTATCGAAATCGCCCTCAACCTGACTCCGATCCGCACCAAAGAGGTGGAATGGGACTTGGGAGTCACCTTCAGCAAGAACTGGAGCAAGGTGAACAAGTTGTGGAACGAGGGGGACAAGCCTGTGACCGAATACGTATTGAAAACGGCTTACAGCGCCAACTTCGTTGCCAAAGTCGGCGAACCGCTCGGAATCTTCCAAGTGCCCGCCCTCGCTACCGTACAGGACGAGAACAGCCCTTACTACGGCAAAGTGATTGTCGACGCCAACGGTATCCCGACTACCAGCAACAGCGAAATGAAGACGATCGGTTCGTCCGCTCCCGACTTCAATATGGGTTTCAACACCCGCGTGAGCTACAAAGGATTCACCCTTTCCGCTGTGGCCGACTGGCGTAAAGGCGGTTATATGTACTCCTACACCGCACAGCTGATGCACTTCGTCGGCAACACTACCCGCTCGCTGTTCAACAACCGCGAACCGTTCGTCGTGCCCAACTCCGTAATCGCCCTCAAGGACGGAGGCTACGCCGAAAACAACCGTCCCGTGACCAGCGACAACATGAGCAGTTATTACAGCGACTCTTACTCAGACAGCCAGTTCGAGAACTTCATCATCCCGAAAGGTTATGTGAAACTGAGGGAACTGGTCTTGTCTTACTCATTCCCGAAAGCATGGATTTCCAAACTGGGTATCCAGCAGCTAGACCTGAGCCTGATCGGACGCAACCTCTTTATGTGGACTCCGAAAGCTAACAATTACGTAGACCCGGAAACCACAACTTTCGGTAACGATATCGCTTCCGAACTGGGAGAATTTGCCGCCTTGCCTTCTACGCGCAATATAGGTGGAGGTATTAAAGTTGTATTCTAAAAAAAACGATCGAAGATGAAAAAATTCAAGTATTTATATATAGGTGTATTAAGCGCCATCCTGTCCGGCACGTTCACCTCTTGCGAGGACTATCTGGACGTCAACAAAAATCCGAATTATCCGGACGAATCACAAGTGACGGTAACGACGTTACTGCCGTCCGCATTCACCGGCTCGGCTGCCGCAATGGGGTATTTGTACCAACTCTACGGTTCTATGTGGTCACAGCACTACACGCAGAATCCGTCATCCAGCCAATATATCACGCTGGTCAACTATGCGATGACTTCTTCCAGCGACCTCCGTCTGTGGAGAATTCCGTACGCGGACGTTTTGCCTGATCTCGATCTCGTCATCAAGAAATCGGAAGAGGAAGGTGCGTGGAACTATTGGGTGGTCGGAAAAATCATGACCGCGTTTACTTATCACGTGCTCACCGACGCTTATGGAGATATTCCTTTCACCGAAGCCCTGAAAGGTCAGAACTGCAAATACGACGATAGTAAAACGGTGGTTTATCCCGGCATTATCAAAATGCTGAACGACGCAATCGACAAGGAAGCGGAAGCCTCTGCCAAAGGTCTGAAAACCATGAACGTGGAAGATTATATCTATGACGGGGATATCGCGAAATGGATCAGATTTGCCAAAACTTTAAAGTTGAAGTTGCTCATGAGAGACTTTGACACGAACAAGGCGGAGATACAAACAATGCTCGCTGCCGGTGATTTTCTGAAAGACGACGCAACGGTACACTGTTTCGAGGATGTCGTAAATAAGTCCAATCCGTTCTATGAAAATGACCGCCGACAGTTGAATACGACAAATAATGTACGCGCCTGTACGACGTTGTATAACTATCTAGCCGAATATGAAGATCCGCGCATCGGAGACTTTTACGAAAAGACTGCCGCATCTGATAGAACCGAATACAGAGCGATTCCTTATGGGAACAGAACTTCCAGCACATATAGCATTTCAACAACTTCGCGTGCCGTAATCGGTGCTACCGATCCTGTTTATTATATGTCAGCGGCCGAAGCCGAATACCTGTTGGCGGAATGCTACGCACGGTTGGGAGACAAAGGCAGTGCCAAGACTCATTATGACAAAGCCGTTGAATTTTCTTTCGCCAGATGGAACCATGACGATGAAATCGATGAATTTATTGCAGCAGGAAAACCTTACGAATTCCAAGACACCGACGAAGAAAGTATGCTGAAATGTATCCTTACCCAGAAATGGATTGCCAGCACCCGTTGCCAGGCTTGGGATGCATGGTTCGATATCAACCGCACCGGTATTCCGGAAGTCAGCGAGTATACAACAGACGGTGATCCGGATGATTACGTTTTGGGTACGCTGGCATATAACCCCAACAGTTCGTTAGCTAAGGGTCAGTTTGCTCACCGCTTCATCTACTCAAAAGAGTCGTTGGATTATAATACGAATGCGCCTACGAAAGTTCCGGCAATTACCGAACCGCTGTGGTGGCATAAAAAATAATAAGGATATTGAACAATAGAAAGAAAGGATATATACATGAAACCTATTAATTATTTATTAGTCCTGATGTTCGCAATGGTCACTTTCGTGTCATGCGACACTTATGGAGACTATGAGCAGGAGTTTGCACCTATATACCCGCTGAGCGGACAATATTACGTCAAAGTGCTGGACGAGAACAATGAGGAACTGCTTATAAGCACAATAGAGGACGATGACGAATCATACAACGTCTACGGAACTTATCTGTATCTGTACAATACAGCGGATAATGATAAGGACAAGTTGTGGATCAAGTTGCCGAACGGTAATAAATTCCAAAGTGGTATTCTAGGCAAAATCAGTTGTAATGTGGAAGAACTCACCTTTAACGGAACAGCAGGCAATATGGTTGCCGACGGAACGACTCCCGTAGGGGAATTTACAGTCACTTCCGGAAAAGTCACTTTAGAAAGCGTTACGACTCCGACAAACGGGAAAGCGGACGGCATCGAAGTGAAATATACGCTGGAAGGCAAAACGTACACCATCAAAGGCTTCCGCCGCACCGGATGGGATGACGATGAAACGTGGGTTGAGCCTATTACTACTCCCGACGATGCATCCGGTTCTCAACCATAAGAACTAATTTCTCCTCCCTCCCCCAAAAGGGGGGGGGATATATCAAAACGCAGATTAACGCAAGTTAGCATAGATTATTTAAACAGGCTCCAAGTCTTGACTAATCCATTTCAATTGATATTCCATTGATATTCAATTGACATATTAATCAATGACTTATAGAATCTTTTCTATGATAATTTGCGTTAATCTGCGTTTTATTATTCATTTACCACTGCAAGTCGGGCAGATATTTACTTAGTGTACCGCGAAGAACCCCTAGCGTAATCGGCTTCACCAGCACTTCCGTAGCTCCCGCCTTCATCGCATTTTCCTTATCCGAACTGAAAGCGTAGGCAGTCTGCATGATAATGGGAATCGTAGTGTTGGACTCACGAATAATTTTCGTCGCTTCCAACCCATTCATCAGCGGCATTTTAATGTCCATCAACATCGCTTTGGCATTTTCCCCGTGTGTTTGAAATAAATTTACCATTTCTTCTCCGTTCCGTGCCCACATGATATCACATTTTTTACCTATGATCGCTTTAATCAGTTTAAAGTTGCTGTCGTCGTCTTCAGCCACAAGTATAAGCGGTCTGAATTCAGATGTTTGCGTACTTTCCATATTATTTAGTATATTATTTTCCATCTACATCCTTCTATATACTTAAGTTAATATCCAGTCTCAACAAGTTAATATCCTATTCCAACAAGTTAATATCCTATTTCAGCCCGCAAGATATAAAAAATATTCATATATTTCGCTATCTTTGCGCCTCAATTTAAAAGAATAATATGATTTCTGTAGACGGACTGGCCGTAGAATTTGGCGGCACGACTTTATTTAGTGATATCTCTTTCGTTATTAATGAAAAAGACCGCATCGCCCTGATGGGGAAAAACGGGGCGGGAAAAAGTACACTGCTCAAGATTCTGGCAGGCGTGAGGCAACCTACACGCGGCAAGGTCTCTGCACCGAAAGAGTGCGTGGTGGCCTATCTGCCCCAACACTTGATGACGGAGGACGGACGCACGGTGTTCGACGAAACGGCACAGGCTTTCGCGCATCTGCACGAGATGGAAGCGCAAATCGAGAAACTGAACAAGGAGTTGGAGACACGGACGGACTACGAAAGCGACAGTTATATGGCTCTGATCGAGGAAGTATCCTCCCTGAGCGAGAAGTATTATTCAATCGACGCCACGAACTACGAGGAGGATGTAGAGAAAGCGTTGCTCGGACTCGGTTTCCGCCGGGAAGACTTCGGACGTCAGACGAGTGATTTCAGTGGCGGATGGCGGATGCGCATCGAGTTGGCGAAGTTACTGTTGCAGAAACCGGACGTGCTGCTGCTCGACGAGCCGACGAACCATCTCGACATCGAGTCTATCCAATGGCTGGAAGATTTCCTGATCAATAACGGCAAGGCGGTGATTGTCATCAGCCACGACCGCAAGTTTGTCGACAACATCACGACCCGCACCATCGAAGTGACGATGGGGCGCATCTACGACTACAAAGTAAACTACTCACAATATCTCCAACTGCGCAAGGAACGCCGCGAACAGCAACAGAAGGCGTACGATGAGCAGCAGAAGTTCATCGCCGAGACGAAGGAGTTCATCGAACGTTTCAAGGGGACGTACTCGAAGACCTTGCAGGTACAGAGCCGTGTGAAAATGCTGGAGAAACTGGAACTGCTGGAGGTGGACGAAGAGGACACTTCCGCTTTGCGTCTGAAATTTCCGCCTTCCCCCCGTTCGGGCAGTTATCCGGTCATCATGGAGAATGTTGGGAAAACGTATGGAGAGAAGGTGGTGTTCAAGGGCGCCAATCTGACGATTGAGCGCGGAGACAAGGTGGCGTTCGTCGGCAAGAACGGCGAGGGTAAGTCTACGCTTGTCAAATGTATCATGCGGGAAATAGAGCACGATGGCACGCTGACGCTGGGACATAATGTACAAATCGGGTATTTTGCACAGAATCAGGCTTCACTGATGGACGAGAATCTAACTGTGTTCCAGACGATTGACGACGTAGCGAAAGGGGAAATCCGGAACAAGATCCGCGACTTGCTGGGTGCTTTCATGTTTGGCGGTCCGGAGGAGTCGATGAAGAAAGTGAAAGTGCTTTCGGGTGGAGAACGTACCCGCCTGGCAATGATCAAGCTATTGCTGGAGCCGGTCAACCTTCTCATCCTGGACGAGCCGACGAATCACCTCGACATGAAAACAAAGGACATCCTGAAACAGGCGTTGCTCGATTTTGACGGCACGCTGATTGTCGTTTCGCACGACCGTGATTTCCTCGACGGACTGGTATCAAAGGTTTATGAGTTTGGCAATCAGAAGGTGACGGAACACCTATGCGGTATCTATGAATTCCTCGAAAAGAAAAAGATGGATTCGTTGCAAGAGCTGGAAAAGAAATAATAAATAATAAAAAGAAGGGGCGGATTCCGGGAGAAGATAAAGAATTTGTATCTTTGCGCAGGATGAAAGGGAAAAAAAGAATCATAGTAACTCTGCTGTTTTTCATCAACATTATCATGTTGGTGGCAGCCGTTATTCCCCATCATCACCACCCTAACGGAATGATTTGCATGAAGCAGGACTTGCCCGTAGAGCAACAATGCCCCAAGCACCATCATCATCCGGAGAGCGACGCCTGTTGCAACAGCGAGTGTCTGACACGCTTTCAGTCGTCCATCCCATCCATACACAGCTATAGCAATCCGGATTATGTATTTATCGCTACGCTGTTCACCGATGTCATTATCGAACACTTACTACGCCCGCAGGAGAAACGGGTAAAGAACTATTACGTCTTCCGAGACTCTCTGCATAGCACGGATTTCTACCGTGCCACCTCGCTTCGCGCACCTCCCTACTCTGTTTTCGCTTAAAAACGCTCTTGCAAGCCAGTTGCAAAGGCGTTGTAGCTAATCTTTGCAAGCCAGTTGCAAGAACCTTGCCGTATTTTTGCAGTATGAATCTGCAACAACAAAAAGAAAACAAAAAACTTAAGTAGGAAATATCATTTATGAAGAAACTTATTTTTTTCGGAGTGCTGGGTTTATTTATCCTCGCCTCTTGTAATAGTACCGTCACACATACACACAACGAGCATGATCATGAGGCGGAAGGACATAATCATGCCACAGAAGATCACGACCACAGCGCCCACGGGGATGAATCCGGTGAAGGGCACAGTCACGAAACAGCAGACAGCCACCTCGAAACGGCCGAAGCGCATAGTGACGAGATCGTCCTTCCGAAAGTGAAAGCCGAAGCAGCCGGAGTAAAGGCTAGTATCATCGAGCCCGCTCCTTTCCAACAGGTCATTAAAACCAGCGGACAAGTACTTGCTGCTCAGGGGGACGAATCGGTTGCCGTAGCTACCGTAGCCGGCGTTGTTTCTTTTCGTGGAAAAGTGACAGAAGGAATGAGCGTCGGCAGCGGCACACCGTTGGTCACCATTTCTTCAAACAATATAGCCGACGGTGACCCGGTGCAACGTGCCCGCATCGCCTACGAGGTGTCGAAGAAAGAGTACGAACGGATGAAAGCCCTTGTCAAAAACAAAATCGTATCCGACAAGGAGTTTGCACAGGCGGAGCAGAATTACGAGAACGCCCGCATCAGCTACGAGGCCCTTTCGAAGAACCATTCGGCTATCGGACAAAATATCACAGCTCCCATCGCAGGCTATGTGAAAAGCATACTGGTGAAAGAGGGGGACTACGTGACCATCGGACAACCGCTGGTTAGCGTGACGCAGAACCGCCGTCTGTTCCTCCGCGCCGAAGTGTCGGAAAAGTACTACCCGTACCTCCGCACAATCAGCTCCGCCAATTTCCAGACTCCTTATAATAATAAGGTATACGAACTGCAAGCGCTCAACGGCAAACTCCTCTCTTTCGGGAAAACTGCCGGAGACAATTCTTTCTACGTACCTGTCACCTTCGAGTTCGATAACAAAGGTGAAGTGATTCCCGGCTCATTCGTAGAGGTTTTCCTGCTCTCGTCGCCAATGGAAAACGTAATTTCCCTTCCACGCACCGCATTGACGGAGGAACAAGGGAGCTACTTTGTATATCTGCAACTGGATGAGGAAGGGTACAAGAAACAGGAAGTGACCGTAGGAGCCGACAACGGAAAAAATGTCCAGATCCTGTCCGGCGTGAAAGCGGGCGACCGCGTTGTGACCGAAGGAGCGTACCAGGTAAGACTGGCCAGTGCAAGCAATGCCATCCCCGCACACAGCCATGAACACTGATTAAATGAAGAATGAATCTTCATCCTTAATTCCTCATTCATAATTCTTAATTTAAAAAGATGCTTAATAAAATCATACATTATTCCCTGCACAACCGGTTGCTGGTGCTCTGCGCTTCCATTCTTCTGCTCATTGCGGGGAGCTACACTGCCATGCACACGGAAGTAGACGTGTTTCCCGACCTCAACGCGCCTACGGTTGTCATCATGACCGAAGCCAATGGTATGGCCGCCGAAGAGGTTGAACAACTCGTGACTTTCCCTGTGGAAACTGCCGTAAACGGAGCTACCGGCGTACGCCGTGTCCGTTCTTCTTCCACCAATGGTTTTTCTGTTGTCTGGGTGGAATTCGACTGGGGAACAGATATTTATCTTGCCCGACAGATTGTGAGTGAAAAGCTCGCTGTAGTCAGTGAATCGCTTCCGGTCAACGTTGGAAAACCGACACTCGGCCCGCAATCTTCTATTCTGGGCGAAATGCTCATTGTCGGGCTGACGGCCGACTCTACCTCCATGCTCGACCTCCGTACGATTGCCGACTGGACTATCCGTCCGCGTCTGCTGTCTACCGGAGGAGTGGCGCAAGTGGCGGTGCTCGGAGGAGACATCAAAGAGTACCAGATTCAGCTTGATCCCGAGCGGATGCGCCACTACGGCGTTTCGATGGGTGAGGTGATGGCGGTGACGCAAGACATGAACCTGAACGCCAACGGCGGAGTGCTTTACGAGTTCGGAAATGAATATATAGTGCGAGGCGTGCTTTCCACCACTCAGACGGAACAGCTCGGCAAGGCGGTGGTAAAGACGGTGAACAACTTTCCTGTCACTCTGGAAGATATAGCAGACGTGGCGATAGGCCCCAAAGCGCCGAAATTGGGTACGGCTTCGGAACGGGGAAAACCTGCCGTCCTGCTGACTGTGACCAAGCAGCCCGCCACCAGTACACTGGAACTGACGGACAAGCTGGAGGCTTCGCTAAAAGACCTTCAGAAGAACCTGCCACCGGATGTAAAGGTTTCTACGGACATTTTCCGCCAAAGCCGCTTCATCGAAAGTTCTATCGGCAACGTGAAGAAATCGCTCTTTGAAGGAGGTATCTTTGTCGTTATCGTTCTGTTCTTGTTTCTGGCAAATGTGCGCACTACGCTTATTTCGCTGGTGACACTGCCTCTCTCACTGCTCGTTTCGATCCTGACACTGCATTATATGGGACTGACTATCAACACTATGAGTCTCGGAGGTATGGCAATCGCCATCGGTTCGCTGGTGGACGATGCCATAGTTGATGTGGAGAACGTATACAAGCGCTTGCGTGAAAACCGGCTGAAAGCGGAAGCGGAAAGATTGAGCACGCTCGAAGTGGTGTTCAACGCCTCGAAGGAGGTTCGTATGCCGATTTTGAACTCAACTTTAATTATCGTAGTCAGTTTCGTCCCCTTATTTTTCCTGAGTGGCATGGAAGGTCGAATGCTGGTCCCGCTGGGCATTGCTTTCATCGTGGCGTTATTCGCCTCGACGGTGGTAGCATTGACACTGACTCCGGTGCTCTGCTCTTATCTGTTGGGAAGCAACAAGACGAACAAGGAACTGAAAGAGTCTTTCGTAGCCCGCTGGATGAAAGGGATTTATGAAAAGGCACTGTCTTGGGTGCTGGCGCACAAACGGGTGACACTGGGTGGAACTATCGCTCTCTTCATCGTGGCGCTCGGTGTGTTCTTCACGCTGGGACGTAGCTTCCTCCCTTCTTTCAACGAAGGTTCGTTCACAATCAATATCAGTTCTCTGCCGGGTATCTCGCTGGAAGAGAGCAACAAAATGGGACAGCGCGCGGAAGAGTTGCTGTTGACCATTCCGGAGATACAAACCGTTGCCCGCAAAACGGGACGTGCCGAACTGGATGAGCACGCATTGGGTGTGAACGTGTCCGAAATTGAGGCTCCGTTTGAACTGGGCGACCGCTCGCGCAGCGAACTGGTGGCGGATGTACGTGAAAAGCTGGGCACAATTACAGGAGCAAACATTGAAATCGGACAGCCGATCAGCCACCGGATTGACGCCATGTTGTCCGGTACGAAAGCAAATATTGCCATCAAGCTATTCGGCGACGACCTGAACAAGATGTTTTCCATCGGCAATCAGATCAAAGAGGCGATCGGCGCAATTCCCGGCATCGCCGACCTGAATGTGGAACAGCAGATCGAACGTCCGCAGTTAAAAATACAGCCCAAACGCGAAATGCTGGCCAAGTTCGGAATCACACTGCCGGAGTTTTCCGAGTACGTGAATGTCGCTCTGGCGGGAAAAGTGATCTCGCAGGTGTACGAACAAGGCAAGAGTTTCGACCTGATTGTGAAGGTGAAGAACGACGCCCGTGACGAGATGGAGAAAATCCGCAACTTGATGGTGGACACGAACGACGGACGCAAAGTCCCCCTAAGCTATGTGGCGGAAGTGACATCGGCTATGGGGCCTAACACCATCAACCGTGAGAACGTGAAACGGAAAATCGTGATTTCCGCCAACGTTGCCGACCGCGACTTGCGCAGTGTGGTAAACGACATCCGGAAGCAGATCGACGCATCCGTGCAATTGCCCGAAGGCTACCACATCGAATACGGCGGGCAGTTTGAGAGCGAGCAGGCGGCGAGCAGGACATTAGCGCTGACTTCATTTATCAGCATCGTTGTGATTTTTCTATTGCTTTATCATGAGTTCCGCAGCGTCAAGGAGTCGGGAGTTATCCTGCTGAACCTGCCGCTCGCGTTGATCGGTGGCGTTTTCGCATTGGTACTTACAACGGGGGAAGTTAGTATACCCGCTATCATCGGATTCATCTCTCTGTTCGGAATTGCTACCCGTAACGGTATGCTGCTCATCAGCCATTACAATCATCTCCAACAAGTGGAGGGGCTGAACGTGTACGACAGCGTGATGCAAGGCTCGCTCGACCGTCTGAACCCGATCCTGATGACGGCTTTGTCTTCTGCTCTGGCATTGATTCCGCTGGCTCTGGGAGGTGATCTTCCGGGCAACGAGATTCAGAGTCCGATGGCAAAAGTGATTCTGGGAGGCTTGTTAACTTCTACTTTCCTGAACGGATTCATCGTCCCGATTGTTTATCTGATGATGCACCGCAAGAAGGCTTCAGCAAGTCTGTAATTGCAATTTACAACCAATAAAGAAGATGAAAATGAAACAAATCATAACTATCGGCGCGGCACTTCTGCTCCTGAACGCAGGCAGTGCACAAGCCCAGAACAGCATTGAGCAGGTTTTGAGAAATATCGAAACGAACAACAAGGAGCTGCAGGCTAACAAGCAGCTGATTCAGTCGCAAAAGCTGGAGGCTAGAACGGACAACAATCTGCCCGATCCTACGCTTTCCTATGCACACCTCTGGGGCTCGAAAGATAAAAGTGAAACAATCGGTGAGCTGGTGGTTTCGCAGAGCTTCGACTTCCCCAGCTTATACGCCACGCGCAACAAGCTGAACCGTCTGAAAATCGGAGCTTACGACAGCCAGGCGGATGTCTTCCGGCAGGAGAAGCTATTGCAGGCAAAGGAGCTTTGCCTGGACATCATTATGCTTCGCCAGCAGAAGCAGATTTTAGAAGAACGCCTGCGCAATGCGGAAGAACTTGCTAAAATGTACGCCAAACGCCTGCAGACAGGAGATGCCAATGCGCTCGAAACGAACAAGATCAATCTGGAGTTGCTGAATGTCAAGACGGAAGTGTCTCTGAACGAAACGGCGCTGCGCAATAAATTGCAGGAATTGAGTACGTTGAACGGAAATCTTCCAGTTGTTTTCGAGGAGAGCCAATACCCGGCCGTGCCTTTCCCGACTGATTATCAGATACTGAAATCGGAGGTGTTATCGGCAGACCGCACGTTGATGGCGCTTGGCAACGAGAGCCTCGTCGCCCGCAAACAAATTGCTGTCAACAAGTCGCAATGGTTGCCGAAACTGGAGCTGGGCTACCGCCGGAACACGGAATCGGGTACTCCTTTCAACGGCCTAGTGGTGGGATTCTCTTTCCCTCTTTTTGAAAACCGGAACAAGGTGAAGATTGCCAAAGCACAGGCTCTGAACATAGATCTGCAAAGGGATAATGCCGCCTTGCAGGTAGAATCCGAACTGGCACAGCTTTACCGGGAAGCCAAAACGCTTCATGCTTCTATGGAGGAGTACACGAGGACTTTCCGGTCGCAACAAGATCTTGCCTTGCTCAAACAGGCCTTGACCGGAGGACAAATCAGCATGATTGAGTACTTTGTGGAGGTGTCCGTGCTCTATCAGAGCCACCAGAATTATCTGCAACTGGAAAATCAATACCAGAAGGCAATGGCGCGGATCTACAAGAGCAAATTATAAATATAAAAGGGATTTATCTACTTATGGAGGTATTTATCTACTTATGAAAGTATTTATCTACTTATGAAAGTAAACAGGATAAGATTTATCGAGCTGATCTTATCCTGTTTTTTTTAATTGTGCCGAGAAATTTACAGTATCCGAAGTTCCTCCGGCAGATAGCCGCTACGAATGCGCCATTCCTGCGGATAAAGATTGTTAGCCCGGTTGCCGATATTTTTCACGAAGCCCAACGGGACGCCTCTATAAGTAAGCAACACGAACCCGCGAGCCACCGCAGCAGGAAGTACAATAGCTTCTTTGCGCAAATAAGCTATCGCCTGCTCATAGCTAATGTCCTCAACGGCAAAAGCGCCGTCACGCAACAGCACAGGGCACAGTGCCAGCGCATGAGCGGGAACCAAATCTCGCCCTTTCACTTCACCCACCGACACACCGGACTGGATCACTTTCAAATTCTGTCGAAGTGCTTCCAACTCTTCCAGACGAGCATTGGGAAAGGCGTAAACGGTTTCCGCATCGGTCAGAAGAGAATAGTTGCCGATGTCCCTCACCCAACTCCGGGCTACGTCCATCAACTCTTTAGCGACAGACGGGACTCCTTTCCCAGCGTGTTTCCCTTTTTTCTTTGCAGCTCGCGCTATCGTAGATTTTGAGATTGCAGACTTCTGTGAATTGATGGTTTCCCATGCCTTCTTCGTTTCGTTTTCATCTGTTTCTATGCACGGTTTCCGAAGAACAGCCAGAAAGAATCCCTCTCCTTTCGTTTTATGAGGGAAGAAGTGATAGACGGGAATGCCCTCCAAATGAACGGTCCCGGTCGATTCATCTTTCAACAGATTTCCTGTTATATTCCATTCTTCCCGAACTTCCAACGGCAGCAGTTCCGCCCCGAACTCTTGCTGAATCCAGCGTACGTTTTCTTCATCTTCTTTTGTATTAAAGGTACAGGTACTATATATAAGAATGCCTCCGGGCTTCAGACAAGGCCAAATATCAGCAATAATCCTCCGCTGTCTCTGCCAGCAAATCTCTACATTCTCCGGGGTCCATTCTTCTATCGCCACAGGGTCTTTGCGGAACATTCCTTCACCGGAACAAGGAACGTCGGTGAGAATTACATCAAAAAAAGACGGTAAAGCCGAGAAATCCGCCGGATCATTATTGGTAACCACCACATCCGGATGTCCCCACTTCGCAAGATTTTCCGCCAAAACCTGTGAACGGTTTCGTATGACTTCATTAGCCACCAGCAGGCTTCCTTCGGGCAGCACGCTACGGGCATGGGTAGACTTTCCACCGGGAGCGGCGCAAAGATCCAACATTATTGCCGGTTCTTTGATGTATTGGCGTAATGCCTGCTCTACAAACATCGAGGAGGCCTCCTGAACATAGAAACAACCGGCATGAAACAACGGATCGAATGTAAAAGTCAGGCGTTCGTCCAGATAAACCCCTTCGGACGACCAAGGAACTCGGTCGAAAGGAGAATGGACAGCAGATAACCCTTCATCCTGCATTTTCCATTTTTCATTGTTAAAGCGGATACTGACAGGTGGTTCTTGCTGCAGGGCAACGGCCAGTTTTTCATATTCTTCTTCACCTAATAAAGAGCGGGTATAGTCTACAAAAGAAGCGGGTAATTCCATTTTTCATTTATTAATTTCCGCAAATATCAAAAATATTTCGTCTCTTTGCAACTTTCTAAGTCATTAACTACGTCTAACAAACAAAGAAACAAATTTAAAAAATGATCTATATGAAAAATTTTCTACTTGCTTTGATGGTTGTATTGACCACTTGCACACTGGCTGTCGCTCAAAATCAGAATCCTGTTGCCCACGACTCCATCAGTCAGGCGGAACCGACTCTGGTAGTTGACACAGACACAACCGACTCTATCGCCAAAGAGAATGTTACTGCTACGGACACAAGTAATCATGGCGTTCTGTACAGCCTATCCAATGCGATGGAGGATGTTCTGATTCCTATCATCGCAATCATTGCAGTCTTCGGTTTTCCGGTGTTTATCCTATTCATCATTTTCTTCTTCCGCTACAAGAACCGGAAAGCCCGCTATCGCCTTGTCGAACAGGCTCTTGCTGCCGGACAACCGCTTCCGGAAGATTTCCTCAAGGAGGACAAGCCGAATGATCCGCGTACGCAAGGCATCAAAAACATCTTTACGGGAATCGGACTTTTCATCTTCCTCTGGGCTATTACCGGTGAATTTTCAATCGGCACTATCGGTCTGCTAATCACTTTCATGGGAATCGGGAAGTGGATCATCGGTAGAAAGAAAGATGAAAATCAAGAAAATGACAGTCAAAGATGAATCAACTCAATGATATATCGCTAGTCGCGCAGGTCGTGGTGTTCAGAAACACTAAGGCCTTCGACCAGCTGGTGAAGAAGTACCAATCACCGGTCCGGCGGTTCTTCCTGAATCTGACTTGCGGAGACAGCGAATTGAGTGACGACCTGGCACAAGACACGTTTATCAAAGCGTATACAAATATTGCTTCTTTCAGAAATTTGTCCAGTTTCTCCACGTGGCTGTATCGAATTGCTTACAATATATTTTATGATTATATTCGCAGCCGCAAAGAAACAGCAGACCTTGACGCCAGAGAAATAGACGCCGCCAACAGTGCCGAACAGGAAAACATCGGTCAAAAGATGGATATCTACCGATCGCTCAAGACGCTTAAAGAAATAGAAAGAACCTGCATCACGCTTTTTTATATGGAAGATTTAAGTATCGAAAAGATTGCGGGAATTACAGGAATACCGACAGGAACGGTGAAAAGCCA
Source organism: Bacteroides sp. NSJ-39 (assembly GCF_014287315.1). NCBI lineage: Bacteria > Pseudomonadati > Bacteroidota > Bacteroidia > Bacteroidales > Bacteroidaceae > Bacteroides > Bacteroides sp. NSJ-39. The sequence continues at coordinate 220,413 of NZ_JACOOB010000006.1, forward strand.
TCTGTCGCGTGGAAAAGAAAAGTTAGCAACGTATTTAAAACAAAACGGTTATGACAAAAATTGAAAATGACGAGAAGCTTTTGAAGGATTTCTTCACGGCTAACAAACAGGAAATAGCTGATAATGGCTTCAGCCGCCGTGTCATGCATCGCTTGCCCGATCGTAGCAATTGGTTGGCACGCATCTGGAACGCTGCCGTGATGGTTGCGGGCGCTGTGCTTTTCATTTGGATGGGCGGCTTGGAAGCTGCTTGGGGAACAATCAGAGAAGTGTTCATAAGCATGATTAATCAAGGCACTGCGGAGCTGGATCCGAAATCGATTATTATCGCCTCTGTCGTCCTGGTATTTATGGCAACACGAAAAGTTGCATCGATGGCATAAAAGTTATCAACAGCATAAGAGTTATAAAAGCACTTCGTCTGTTAAACAATAATAAATATACCCTTTCTCTCAAACAAGCCCAAACATAGATGTCGTATCTTTGTTGAACTGTAAAACTAAAATAGAGAGAAAAGTTTTGAAATTACGTATATTTATTTTATTCCTGTTCCTGTCTTTATTACACGCTCAGGCAGACATCATAGACAGTCTAAAAACACAACCCAGAGACTCGATCGGACTTACAAGTGACTCACTTGTATTACGTTTTCTGGAAGAGTCCGGCATACCCATTTCCGACAACAATAAAGTAAAGTTACTGAAAAGCGGACGGGAAAAGTTTATCGATTTATTCGAAGCTATCCGGGAAGCCAAACATCATATTCATCTGGAATACTTTAACTTCCGCAACGATTCCATCGCCAATGCCCTATTCGACTTGCTGGCTCAGAAAGTGAAAGAGGGGGTTGAGGTACGTGCTATGTTCGATGCTTTTGGCAACTGGTCTAACAACAAACCTCTGAAAAAGAAACATCTCAAGAAAATACGTGAACAGGGCATTGAAATTGTAAAGTTCGATCCGTTCACATTCCCTTATATCAACCACGCTGCCCACCGCGACCATCGGAAAATAGCTGTCATTGATGGGAAAATAGCTTATACGGGAGGCATGAATATAGCAGATTACTATATCAACGGTCTGCCTAAAATAGGGACCTGGCGTGATATGCATATGCGCATAGAGGGAGACGCGGTCAATGACTTACAGGAAATCTTCCTGACAATCTGGAACAAAGAGACCAAACAAAATGTAGGAGGAGCTGCCTACTTTCCACTCCACGAGAGCAAGACGGATAGTACCGACATCATTGTCGCAATCGTTGACCGTACTCCGAAAAAGAACAGCCGAATGCTGAGCCACGCGTATGCGATGAGTATTTATTCGGCACAAAAAAACGTTCACATCGTAAATCCTTACTTCGTGCCGACCTCTTCAATCAAAAAGGCGCTTTACCGAACTATTGATCGGGGGGTGGATGTGACAATCATGGTTTCCTCCGCTTCCGATATTCCATTTACCCCAGACGCCGCACTCTACAAACTTCACAAACTGATGAAAAGAGGGGCAACGGTCTATATGTATAACGGCGGGTTCCATCACTCTAAAATCATGATGGTCGATGATCTGTTTTGCACAGTGGGGACTGCCAATCTGAATAGCCGCAGCCTGCGGTATGACTACGAAACCAATGCTTTTATTTTTGATAAACGGATAACGGGCGAACTGAACACGATGTTTCACGAAGACATCCGGGATTGCACCCAACTGACTCCCGAATTCTGGAAAAAGCGTTCGCCCTGGAAGAAGTTCGTAGGATGGTTTGCTAATTTATTCACTCCATTTTTGTAATTTTGCATAAGCGTATATAGTCTTGAGCGAACGTATATATAATTTTGCGCAAGCGTACGTATAGTATTTGAAATTTATTCATTATGAAACAATATTTGGATTTATTAAATCGTGTATTAACCGAAGGCACAGAGAAAAGTGACCGTACCGGAACCGGAACCATCAGCGTCTTCGGTCATCAAATGCGTTTTAACCTTGAGGACGGTTTCCCTTGCCTGACGACCAAGAAATTGCATTTAAAATCAATTATATATGAATTACTCTGGTTCTTGCAAGGAGATACCAATGTGAAGTATCTGCAAGAGCATGGAGTACGCATCTGGAACGAATGGGCGGATGCAAACGGTGATTTAGGGCATATTTATGGGTATCAGTGGCGTTCGTGGCCTGACTACAACGGGGGATTCATCGACCAAATCAGTGAAACGGTGGAAACGATCAAACACAATCCGGACTCACGCCGTATCATTGTTAGCGCCTGGAATGTAGCGGACTTAGACAACATGAACTTGCCGCCTTGCCATGCCTTTTTCCAATTTTATGTGGCGAATGGCCGATTGAGCCTGCAACTTTATCAACGCAGCGCCGATATTTTTCTAGGTGTTCCTTTCAATATCGCGTCGTATGCATTATTGTTGCAGATGATGGCGCAAGTGACGGGACTGAAAGCAGGAGATTTCATCCATACTTTAGGGGACGCTCATATATACCTGAATCATCTGGAACAAGTGAAACTACAACTTACACGCGAGCCTCGTCCGTTACCGCAAATGAACATCAATCCGGATGTAAAAAGCATTTTCGATTTCAAATTCGAGGACTTTGAGTTAGTAAATTATGACCCGCATCCTCACATAGCGGGTGCAGTAGCTGTATGACAATATGAGTAAAATATCAATAATTGCCGCCGTAGACCGCCGTAGAGCAATAGGTTTCCAAAATAAACTCTTGTTCTGGCTGCCCAACGACTTGAAACGTTTTAAGGCATTGACTACCGGAAATACCATAGTTATGGGACGGAAAACTTTTGAGTCACTTCCGAAAGGTGCATTACCGAATCGCAGAAATGTGGTTATCTCTTCCAATCCGGCATTGCAATGTCCCGGTGCGGAAGTGTTCCCTTCGCTCACCGCCGCTTTGCAGAGTTGCAAAGAAGATGAACACATATATATCATAGGAGGAGCAAGTATCTATCAACAAGCGTTGCCATTCGCCGACGAACTTTGTCTGACGGAAATAGACAGTACAGCTCCCGAAGCGGATGTGTACTTTCCGGAGGTTTCTCCGGCTGTGTGGCAAGAAAAAAGCAGAGAGACTCACCCTGCGGACGAGAAACATCTCTGCTCGTATGCTTTTGTCGATTACACAAGGAAATAACTGACTTCCGCTTAGCGCAATCTTATCATCTCATCTGTCACTATCGGTTGATGAGATGATTTGACTAATCTTCATCATCAAAGTCTATATCTATCGGCATCTGTCGCTTGATGGCTTCATGGAAAGATATTAATGTTTCAGTACGAGCCAGACCAAGCGGCTGTAATTTATCATGAATAATGCTCAACAGATGATGATTGTTTTTAGCGTAAATCTTGATAAACATATCATATTTTCCGGTAGTGAAATGACACTCGACTACTTCGGGTATAGCTTCCAAAGCCTTCGTCACCGAATCAAAAGATTCAGGATCTTTCAGATATATACCGATGTAGGCGCAAGTCTCATACCCTACTTTCTCAGGATCAATAATATATTCTGAACCTTTCAGGATTCCAAGATTTGTCAACTTCTGAATACGTTGATGAATGGCAGCACCGGAAACACTACACGCTCTTGCTACTTCAAGAAAAGGAATACGCGCATTTCCTGCAATCAGTTTCAGGATTTGCTCATCCAAAATATCTATTTGATGATGTCCCATTTTCAAATCAAATTGTTTAAAACGATGAATCTTTTGTGCAAAGTTAGCGATTTTTCGGCAACAAATACTATAAACTATTACTTTTATTTATAGAAGGCGGATAAGTCGCTAATAGTTTGTACCTTTGTAAAAACATAAATATACTATTTATATGAAACAAATTTGCTGTACCATCCTACTATTTTTCGCTTTTGCAGGAAGCCATGCGCAAGATTTTGCGGATTACTTTCAGAACAAAACTTTACGAGTAGATTATATCTTTACCGGAAATGCGGAAAGACAAAATATTTACCTGGATGAATTATCGCAACTACCGTCTTGGGCAGGACGGCAACACCGCCTTTCGGAACTTCCATTGGAGGGCAACGGACAAATCATCGTTAAAGATCTCGCTACTCAACAAACTATTTATAAGACTTCTTTCTCTTCACTGTTCCATGAATGGCTGAGCACAGACGAAGCAAAAGAGACTGCTAAGGGCTTCGAAAATACATTTCTCCTGCCATTTCCCAAACAGCCTGCTGAAGTGGAGATTTCTTTGTATTCTCCCCGCAAAGAGGTTATGGCACGCTACAAACACCTTGTCCGTCCGGATGATATACTGATTCATCAACGAGGCGTGTCCCACGTCACTCCGCACCGGTATCTGCTCCGGAACGGAAACGAGAAAGACTGCATTGACGTTGCCATACTTGCTGAAGGCTATACGGATAAAGAGATGGATCTGTTTTACCAAGATGCGGAAAGTGCCTGCGAAAGCCTGTTTTCGCATGAGCCGTTCCGCTCAATGAAGGACAAATTCAATATTGTTGCCGTAGCCAGCCCGTCCACTGATAGCGGTGTTAGTGTTCCTCGCGAGAATCAATGGAAACAGACGGCTGTCCACTCACACTTCGACACTTTCTATTCAGACCGCTATCTGACTACCAGCCGAATAAAGTCTATCCATAACGCTTTGGCGGGTATCCCCTACGAGCACATTATTATCCTTGCCAACACGGACGTCTACGGCGGAGGAGGAATCTATAACTCCTACACACTGACCACCGCCCATCATCCCATGTTTAAACCAGTGGTAGTCCATGAGTTCGGCCACAGTTTTGCCGGGTTGGCTGATGAATATTTTTACGAAAACGATACCATGACGGATACTTATCCATTGGATGTCGAACCGTGGGAGCAAAATATATCAACACGGGTGAATTTTTCCTCCAAATGGGAAGATTTGCTTCCGGCAGGCACTCCGATACCTACTCCTGCCAACAAATGGGAGAAGTTTCCTATCGGGGTATACGAAGGTGGGGGTTACTCTGCCAAAGGTATTTATCGCCCTGCCCATAATTGCCGCATGAAAACAAACGAATACAAGGAATTTTGTCCGGTTTGCCAACGTGCCATCCGGCGTATAATCGAATTCTACGTTCCTTGATGTAAGGATAAGAATGAAATTGTAAAACAGAAATATTATCTAATTTTAAAACCCGAACCTCATGATCAGACTTCAACCAATCAGTACATCTGACCTGCAACATTACAAATTTATGGAAGAACTGCTGGTAGATTCTTTTCCACCGGAAGAGTACCGGCAATTAGAACAGTTACGTGAATTCACCGACCGGACAGGCAATTTCCATAATAACATTATTTTTGATGACGACTTGCCGATAGGCTTCATCACCTATTGGGACTTCGGTAACTTCTATTACGTAGAGCACTTTGCAACCAATCCCGCTTTGCGCAACGGAGGGTACGGCAAACGTACGCTGGAATATCTATGCGACTACTTAAAACTCCCCATTGTACTCGAAGTGGAGCGTCCGGTAGAAGAGATGGCAAAGAGACGTATCGGCTTCTACCAACGTCAAGGATTTGTCTTATGGAAGAAAGACTACCGCCAGCCTCCTTACAAGCCCGGTGATCACTTCCTCCCAATGTATCTGATGGTACACGGCAACCTTGATCCGGAAAAAGACTACGAAGATATAAAGCATAAACTGCACACGGTCGTCTACGGAGCAAAAGAGTGAAGTAGAAAGAAAACAGAACAAAGAAAAGGCTTCCAAATCATTTTGGAAGCCTTTTCTTTATATAATAGAATTAACTAATTATTTCTCACCACGTTTAGTAGCAGAATAGTTAATCTTCAAAGCATAAGATTTTCTGAGAGCATTTTTTACGTCAGTAACAATACCCATCTTTGTCTTTTGGTCTACTTTCAGAGACACAGTCATCTTAGCGGCGTCCCCTTCACTCATACTAGCGCGTTCCTGGAAAATGAAGTCCTGCACCTCGCCCACTTCAGCATAGCTGTCGTTGAGCTGAATACGACTTTCAGTACCCATTTTCGCACGGTATTCTTGTGTAGGTTCACCTATATAAATGAATGTCACCAATGATTTCTTCTCCAGTTTTTCGAGCTCAGTACCTTGCGGAAGCGTAAACTGCACCTTTAATGTTACCTCACGCATTGTTGTTACAATCATAAAGAAGAACAACAAGGTAAAGATAAGGTCAGGCAACGAAGAAGTATTCAATGCCGGCATTTCACGTTTACCAGTCTTATTAAATTTTCCCATTACTTACTTCTTTTTTTCTCCGTATTTTTTAGGTTCTGCCTCAGAAATACGTTGCGGATAAATCTCACGGACTGCTTTCTGTTGTAGATCGTTCAGTTCCGAATAAGTAACCCCAAATTTTTCTTTAGCCAACTCATCTCTCAATTCATTGTATGCAGCAACCAATTCATTCTGCACACTGATATATGCCTGATAAGAAGATCCACGGTCATTCTGCAAAGAAATTACGTGCTTGTCGTTAACCATGCATGTGCCGAAGAACTCTACATTCTTCTGTGTTTTTTCAGGCATATTTTCTGCGTTAGCAACGTTAGCGATAAATTCTTTGGCCTTTTGTCTCAACTGATCAACACCGATATAATCATTTCCGCACATCAAAGCATCATCCTTATTCAGATACACCTGCAAGATGTTACGTTCTTTGATTTTATCCGTATTCTCGTTCTTTTCATCTTCGGGAGGTGGAGGCAAAAGTCTTGCCAAACCACGGTCCGTATCCATTGATGTTGTAATCAAGAAGAAGATCAGCAACAAGAAAGCGATATCCGCCGTAGAACTTGAGTTAATATCAGGAACTTTTCTTTTTCCTTTTGCCATTGTAATTACTTTTTAATTGAGTACTCTCAATTGATTATGATAATTTTTTCTTTATACCACTTGCAATGATTGCAACAATTGTTACAAACAACAGGATGTAAATAGAATAAAGGAACATATCAGTCAGCTTCAACCAGAAAGGAACGTTGTCAGTACCATCATAACCCGGAATCTGCATAGGTGTACCGTCACCCATAGCCCAAGCTACAACTAAAACAACAACCAAAAGAACCAGACCAAGCAAAGACTTAATAGCGGCTGCCGGGCTGTCTTTCAAAGCTGCACCAAATTGGAATACTGCGGCAACTAAAGTAGCGGCAATAGCAATACCAAACAAAGCATACATCAAATAGAGTAAGGCATCTGTCTGGGCCGGTTGCCACATTTCGGGATCTACTCCCGGGATCACTGCCGCTCCAGTAGCGTCTCCTCCGAAGAAGAAGAGCCCCATCACGATCAGGATAATAGCAAACATCGCATACAATGCGTAATACGATATTCTATATGTTAACTTACTCATTTCGAATTATTTTTTATATTTCAGGTTATATTTGATCACCATGTCAAGCAAAGAGATAGAAGAATCTTCCATTTCACTTGTAAGAGCTTCAATCTTAGAAAGTACGTAGTTGTAGAATACCTGAAGGATCAATGCTACGATCAAACCGAAGATTGTTGTAATCAAGGCCACTTTCATACCACCTGCAACAACTGTCGGAGAGATATCACCTACCTGCTGGATTTTATCAAATGCCTGCACCATACCGATTACAGTACCCAAGAATCCGAGTGACGGAGCCATTGCGATAAACAGTGTGATCCAAGAACATCCTTTTTCAAGGTAACCAGCCTGTACACCACCGTAAGATACAACTGACTTCTCAACTACGTCAATACCTTGATCGATTCTCATCAAACCTTGGTAGTAGATAGAAGCAACAGGACCTCTAGTGTTACGAGCAATGTCTTTTGCAGCTTCAACGTCACCTTTTTCCAAAGCAGCTTCGATAGATGCCATGAATTTTTTTGTGTTGATTTCAGCCAAGCTCAAATAGATGATACGTTCGATACAGAAAGCCAAACCAATCACCAAAGCGATAGCTACCAAACTCATGAAAGATGCAGTACCTTCGATGAATTTAACTTTGATTTCCTTGTGAATACCACCTTCTTCTGCAGCAGGAGCAGCAGCAGTTGTAGCTTCAGCAGCAGGAGCAACAGCTTGTTGTTCAGTTTGTTCTGCTGCAGGAGCGTCTTGAGCCTGAGCAAGTTGAGTTGAGCCAAATGTCAAGGCCCCAATCACAGCAACAATTGCGAATAACTTTTTCATTGTGTGTCTAATTTTTAAGATTAATTAATTGATTATTATTATTGTTTTTACTTCTCGTTTCACATTCAATTTCTGCGGAGAGACGGGGATTCGAACCCCGGATACACTTTTGGCGTATACACGCTTTCCAGGCGTGCCTCTTCAACCACTCGAGCACCTCTCCCTATGGGTTTTCTGTATTTTCAGCTACAAATGTATCCTTTTTTTTCTTTTCTTGAAGCATTATCCCTTTTTTATCTCGAATAAATACTGCAAATTAATATAATTTAAAACCTTTCGTGCCTTATTTGCGGAATCCGAACACTTTTAGCGCATTTTCAGAAGTGACCTGAGCCACGTATTCAAGGCTCTTCTGATAAATTTCCGCTACTTTGGCAAGGGTATCTTTCACGTTGGCGCTTTCATTTCTCTTCCCGCGATTCGGAACGGGGGTCAAATAAGGAGAGTCGGTTTCGAGCACAATACGCTCCAAAGGAACGGTCAACAGGGTTTCCGGCAACGTCGACTTTTTGAAAGTGACCACTCCGTTAATGCCCAGCATGAAACCATCGAACTCCAGCAGTCTAGCCGCTTCTTCCGGCGTTCCGGTAAAGCTATGGAAAATCCCTCTTAATGCGGTTTTCTTATAGGGTTCCATTACCTTATATATATAATCAAATGCTTCTCTCGTATGAATAACAACCGGCAATTCATATTCAAGCGCCCATTCGATCTGTCTTTCAAAGACCAAAAGCTGTTCTTTCAGAAAAGTCCGGTCCCAATAGAGATCCAGACCGATCTCACCGATAGCCACAAAATAATTGGGAGCCGACAAACGTTCACGTACAATTGCCAATTCCTGCTCATATGTTTCATTCACCGAAGTAGGGTGCAATCCAATCATCGGATAACAAAGATCCGGATATTTCGCACAAACGGATAATAAAGCGTCAATCGTCGTACTGTCAATATTGGGCATAAAAATAGACGAGACACCGGCATTGCGCGCACGCTCCATAACTTGCGGCAAGTCTTCGGCAAATTCTTCTAAAAAAAGGTGTGAATGGGTGTCTATCAACATGATAACTAATTTTCTTCTTTTACTTTCTCGCTGGAACGGTAATAATATATCAGTCCATAATCACGGCACTTATCCAAACGATCCTCGTTTGGAGTAACGTCTTGATATTTCGCTTCTACCTGATTCCAGATATCCAGAATCAGTTCATCGGCACGCTCACGCATAGAGGACAGCTCATCAAGACTACGGTTGGTCAATGCCTGATAATTCTTTTGCCGTTCATAACTGTCCAGAAAAATATCGTAATGCACTTTTACACGTGCAATGGTCGGGTTATAAATAGGTATACCGCCCTGTCCTGTCCGGCGTTGCTCGCCTTCGATGATTTTCTTCCCCCACTCCACCAACGAAGCCTCACTCAACAGATCGGGCACGACATTGGCATCGGGCAAATCGTACAGTTTTTTGTGTACCGCTTTTATCTCGTCACGAAGCACAGCCAAATTGAGCACTTGGATAAAATGAGAAATATACAACCGGGCGGTTTTCACATTTGCCTGGTGCTTGCGACTAGCCCGAGACTGATTCTCGTAACATTGCGTATAGTAAATTTGCGCAGCCTCGAACCTCTGCAGGAAGTTACGTGCCTCGAACAGCGTCTTTAATGAAATAGCCAAATCGCGTACATTATATACATCCCCTTTTTCGACCGCCGCTTTCAGCGCCCGAACTCTCGCTTGATCTGTATTTGGTAATCGTCTATAAGGCATGCTTCAAGGACTTAGCTACATTTCACGGTACATTAACAATTTCACCAGGTTCTTCAGTTCTTTTTTTCTTTCCTCAGCCACTCCCACTGCGGCAAGGCTTTCCATAGCAAGCGTGTAATAGCCGCGCATTTTGTTTTCGCAGACACTGCGAATGTCCAGTTGGTTATACAGTTCAGTCACCGCTTTTATTTTCTCGGCCGGCTGACAAGTTTCCGCATCCAGCCAACGGTTCAGTTCCTCCCTCTGTTTCGCATCCGCACGATCCAATGCCTTGATGAGCATATATGTTTTTTTGTTGCACAGGATGTCTCCGCCTATTTTCTTTCCGAACACTTCCGGATCTCCATAAACGTCCAGCAGGTCATCTTGTAACTGGAATGCAACGCCTATCTGCATTCCGAATTTATATAGATTTTCCGCATCTTCGGCAGTCGCCCCCGCCAAGATAGCGCCAATCTTAAGACTGCCCGCAAGCAGCACCGCTGTTTTCAGGCGGATCATTTCAATATACTCATCTTCCGTCACATCACCGCGGGATTCAAATTCCATGTCCAGCTGCTGTCCCTCGCAAATCTCAAGCATAGTCAGGCTGAACAGGTCCATCACCTCTTTCAAGTGTTCCGCCGGGCAAGCCGTCATATAGCGGAATGCCAGAATCAGCATAGCGTCTCCCGACAGCACAGCCGTGTTATCATTCCAGACTTTGTGCACGGTCGGTTTTCCCCTACGCATATCCGAACGGTCCATCAAATCATCATGCAACAACGTGTGGTTGTGGTACACTTCGATAGCAGCAGCCGGTTCATAGATAGAAGCAACATCCTCCCGATACAAATTGTACGCCATCAACATTAATACGGGGCGTATCCGCTTCCCACCCAGAGAAAGAGTATATTCGACCGGTTCATAAAGTCCTTTCGGTGTCCGGATAAATTGGATATCTGCAATATATTTATTTATTTTATCAAGTAGTTGAGAAGCTGTATACATGAGGATGGAGAAATATTTAATGAATGAAAAGAGGCTGCCGAAAGCAGCCTCCCCAATTATTGTGTTACAAATTACTGCAATCTGAACATTACAGGAACTGTAAATTTAACACGTACCGGTTTTCCGCGCTGCATACCTGGTTTCCACTTCGGCATGGTGTTAATCACACGGAGGGCTTCCTTGTCCAAGTACGGGTCAACGCTACGTACTACTTTTGCATCTACAATACTACCGTCCTTGTTGACAACGAACTGTACGATAACACGTCCTTGAGTTCCGTTTTCCTGAGCGATAGTCGGATATTTGATGTTTTTAGCCAAATATTGCATCAAAGCTGCCTGACCGCCGGGGAAATCCGGCATGTTTTCTACAACTTCAAAGATAGTCTGTTCTTCCGGCTCTTCTTCAACAACTTGCACCGGTACGTATTTTACTTCTACCGGAGCCACATTATCTTCGTTGATAATGGTAGTTGATTCATCAATTTCGGCTTTATCGTCAACAATTTCCAACAATTCAGCCACTTTCGGAGCTTCTGGTGGCGGTGGAGTCGCTTGTTCAGGGGTTTCAGTGATAGGAATGATTTCCTCTTCAAACACAACGTCAGCTACTGCCTGGCTTGTATCAATTTTCACGTCACGCTGGGTCCATTCGAACGCCACGAACATGAAAGCCAACACTACCACGTAACCAACGAGCAGCCATGTAGACTTCTTGCCTTCCAAGTCTGCTTTGGGTGATTTTTTAACTTCCATAAAATAATTAATATAATGATTAATAAAAAAAGTGTCTTCCTATGTGTCTCCGGGCAAATATAGTACATTTTCAGATAACCGTCCACCTCTTCCTGTCTTTTTATCCGGCTTTTTAACTTTTTTAATCCTTTCTGACTTATCCGGCTCCTTTTAACGGCAAATGCATGGTTGATTTTCAAAATAAATGTATCTTTGGCGGACAAATCAGAAGAACTGAATATGAAAAAGATAACAATAGCAATCGACGGTTTCTCTTCTTGCGGAAAAAGTACAATGGCCAAAGACCTTGCCCGCGAAGTAGGATACATTTACATTGACAGCGGAGCTATGTATCGCGCGGTCACCTTATATAGTATAGAAAACGGCATTTTCGACGGGAACGACATCGACACGGAAAAGCTGAGAAAAGAAATCAGAAACATCCGTATTTCATTCCGCCTGAATCCGGCGACCGGACGGCCGGACACGTACCTCAACGGTGTAAATGTGGAGAACAGAATCCGGACGATGGAGGTGTCGTCTAAAGTCAGTCCCATCAGCGCACTCGATTTCGTACGCACAGAAATGGTAGCGCAGCAACAGGCAATGGGAAAGGAAAAAGGCATTGTGATGGACGGACGTGACATCGGAACGACCGTTTTCCCGGAAGCCGAGTTGAAAATTTTCGTAACCGCCACACCCGAGATCCGTGCCCAACGCCGTTACGACGAGTTGAAGGCGAAAGGCCAGGAAGCCAGCTTCGACGAGATTCTGGAGAACGTGAAACAACGGGATTATATCGACCAGCATCGCGACGTCAGCCCATTGCGGAAAGCAGAGGACGCTCTGCTGCTGGATAATACGAACCTGACAATCGAGCAGCAGAAAGAATGGCTGTTTGAACAGTTCAACAAAATAAGTGGCATTCAATAACCGCAGACAACGACCGCAAATTATGATTAAGGTAGAGATTGACGAAGGTTCCGGCTTCTGCTTCGGTGTGGTGACGGCCATCAACAAGGCAGAGGAGGAATTGGCAAAAGGAGAAACACTTTATTGTCTCGGAGACATCGTTCACAACAGCCGAGAGGTGGAAAGACTTAAAACGATGGGATTAATCACCATCAATAGGGAGGAATTCAAGCAGTTGCGGAATGCAAAAGTACTGCTCCGCGCGCACGGAGAACCGCCTGAAACTTATATGATCGCCCGCGAGAATAATATAGAAATCATCGACGCGACTTGCCCGGTGGTGTTACGCTTGCAAAAACGTATCAAACAGGAGTTTCTGCAAGACGCCGCCAACGATGAAAAACAGATTGTAATTTATGGCAAAAACGGTCATGCGGAGGTGCTGGGACTAGTGGGACAGACCGACGGGAAAGCAATTGTCATCGAGAAGGCAGAGGAAGTAAAGAAGCTGGACTTGAATAAAAGTATCCGTCTCTTCTCGCAGACCACCAAGTCGCTGGATGAGTTTCAGGAAATTGTAGCGTATATCAAACAGAATATTTCACCGGAAGCGACATTCGAATACTACGATACGATTTGTCGCCAGGTGGCAAACCGTATGCCCAAGTTAAGGGAGTTTGCGGCTACACACGATCTGATATTTTTCGTCAGCGGGAAGAAAAGCTCAAACGGAAAGATGTTGTTTGAAGAGTGCCTGAAAGTGAACGCCAATTCACATTTAATTGACAATGAGAAGGAAATAGACCCTTCCCTACTCCAGAATGTACAGTCAATCGGTGTTTGCGGAGCTACCTCCACCCCCAAATGGCTGATGGAAAAAATATATAACCACATTCAGTCGCTTATATGAAGAAAGCAAATAGCTGCAATTTGAACATTTTTAATGTTTTCTTCATACGAAAAGAAACTTCATAACCATTGCTTTCAACTTTTTATTGTACATTTGCCACGTCAAACTAATTAATGAAAAGATTGTGTTATGGGAACAGTTAAGTGTATCGGAATCTTGACTTCCGGAGGTGACGCCCCCGGAATGAACGCAGCTATACGTGCGGTGACACGTGCGGCTATCTACAACGGATTGCAAGTTAAAGGTATATATAGAGGGTACAAGGGCCTTGTGACAGGCGAAATCAAAGAGTTCAAAAGTCAGAACGTAAGTAATATCATCCAACTGGGCGGTACTATCCTGAAAACAGCGCGCTGCAAGGAGTTTACCACTCCGGAAGGACGTCAACTAGCCTACGATAACATGAAAAAAGAAGGTATTGACGCTTTGGTAGTCATCGGTGGAGACGGCTCGTTGACGGGGGCACGCATCTTTGCACAGGAGTTTGATATTCCTTGTATCGGACTTCCGGGAACAATCGACAACGACCTTTATGGCACGGATACCACTATCGGATATGACACGGCATTGAATACGATTCTGGACGCTGTGGATAAAATTCGCGACACGGCAACCTCGCACGAACGTTTGTTCTTCGTCGAAGTAATGGGACGAGACGCAGGTTTCCTTGCGCTGAACGGAGCAATCGCTTCGGGAGCCGAAGCCGCCATCATTCCGGAGTTCAGTACGGAAGTCGACCAATTGGAAGAGTTTATCAAGAACGGATTCCGCAAATCGAAGAATAGTAGTATCGTACTAGTGGCGGAAAGCGAACTGACCGGAGGAGCGATGCACTATGCCGAACGTGTAAAGAACGAATACCCTCAATACGACGTACGTGTAACGATTTTGGGACACTTGCAACGCGGAGGTAGCCCGACTGCCCACGACCGTATTTTGGCAAGCCGACTTGGAGCTGCCGCTATCGACGCTATCATGGAAGACCAACGTAACGTAATGATCGGTATCGAACATGACGAAATTGTTTACGTACCGTTCAGCAAAGCGATTAAAAATGACAAGCCGATAAAAAAAGATCTTGTGAATGTATTGAAAGAGCTTTCTATCTAAGGCTCGGAATAATAAATAAAACGCGGATTAACGCGGATAACGCAAATAGAATTTGATCTTTCTTTGCGCAAATCCGCGTTAATCCGCGTTTCCTTTTTTCCTTTTTTCCTTTTAGGAAGAAATCCATCGTGCCAACGAACGTTCCGTAACTTCCCACAGTAGCTCCCTCTGCACGTGATGAACGTATTTATCCGATAATTCTTTACGACGATTACTAGCATACAGTTGCCCCGTCACTCCGGCTTCTTTTTCATCCAACAACAAACCGATAGCGGTGGAAGCCCCTTGTGCGGGCTTGCGAATAAAAGGCCGGAAAAAAATGTCCGTCAGCGGGTCAAACCACTTATGCATAGTAATAATATTAGTAGAGACAATGCCCGGATCGGCAGCATTGACGGTAATTCCTTTATCACGGAGTAGCTTGGACAGTTCAATGGTAAACAACAATAAAGCCAGTTTCGTATTGCTGTAAACGGGAATTCTCCAAAATTCTCCGACCTTGCCTCTGTGAAAGAAATCGGGAAGTTCAATACGCCCGATCGCATAAGTGCAAGACACCATGTTTACAATTCGCGCACCGCGCACCATCGCAGGAATCAGTTTCCGGGTAAGCAGATAAGGTCCTACATAATTCACGCTAACCGTTCGTTCAAACCCATCTACGGTAATATGAAGTCCCGTTTCCATCGTTCCCGCATTATTCATCAGCAGAGAAACAGGAAGGTTACGTTCTAATATCCGGTCGGCAAAAGAAGCTACGGATTGCATGGAAGCCAAATCAAGAGCCATAACTTCCAGATTCGGGTTTCCGGTTTCTTCAATCAAACAAGCGCGGACAGTCTCCGCCTTTTGGGGGTTGTAACAAGCCATTATTACCTGATAACCGGCTTTGGCAACGGCACGTGTGATTTCCGTCCCCATCCCTCCGTCCGCACCGGTAATGATAGCCCATTTTATATCATTCATTTCTTTTCCAATTTTTCAATCTCCTTTTGCAGACAAGGAGGTAACGTTTCTTTTAAATGTTGATGGCAGGCCATTTCTATCGAATACATACGGCCTATGCAGTAATTACTGTGTCCACAGTTGCAACGGGCCTGCTCCTCCTGCTTCATCCGGTTCACAAATCCAGGTTCGTTGAGTAAGGCACGTCCCATCTGCACAGCTTCAAAGCCCGCATCGAGCACTTCATCTATCTTCTGACGGGCAACGAGTCCGCCAACATAAATCAAGGGAGCTTCCGGAAGAGCTTCCCGGAACTTTAAGGCGTCTTTCAGGAAATAAGCCTCCTCAAAAGGCACGGACGGAATCATCCATTTTCCGAACATCCGGACACCGTATTTCAGCCACCAACAGTCCATATAGTGTGCCATCGAGCGAATCGGCATCGCTCCCCGCATCACATACATCGGGGCTTTGCTGACAAAGCCTCCACTCAGCACCAGTCCGTGAGCACCCAGCTCCAGAAGCCGTTTCGCCACCTGAATGGATTCGTCTATTTCCATTCCGCCTTTGAAACCGTCGCGCATATTCATTTTGACAATCACCGCCATGTCATTGCCCGCCGCTTTCATCACCTCTTCCATCACCAGATCCATAAAACGCATCCGGTTCTCCAGCGAGCCTCCGAACTCGTCTTTGCGATGGTTGGTGTAAGGTGAAAGGAATTGGCTGATTAAATAACCGTGTCCGGCGTGCACTTCCACCGCATCAAACCCCGCTTCCCGTGCCAAGTTGACAGCGTTTCCGTAAGCCTGTGCCATTTCCGGAAGTTCTTCCCGTTCCATTCCACGCACAAACGTAGGCGAATAGAGGTTAAAACCTGAAGAAGCGGATATGGGCGTGACACCGCAAATCTTTTTGTGGGACATATTTCCGCAATGCCCTATCTGGATACCTACCGCAGCACCCTCATCGTGCACGGCTTTTGTCAATTCATTCAAACGGGAAATTATGGACGGACGCATCCATAGCTGACGATCGAAAGAGAGCCCGCTTTGCGTCACGGCGGCATAAGCTACGGTCGTCATCCCCACTCCTCCCGCAGCAACCGAGCGGTGGTAATCCAATAGCATCTGCGAGGGAGTATTGCCCGGACACATACTTTCAAACGCTGCCGAACGTATCGTCCTGTTCCGCAACGTCAAAGGGCCGAAAGTGACCGGAGTGAAAAGTTTAGATTTCATAGTAGTTTATATTTATTCAAGTCTTAATTCAAGTCTTAATTCAAGTCTTAATTCAATTCGTGATAAAAAAATCTCCTAGTAGAGAAAAGGAAATACCCGCTTCCGTGTGCCTACCGCGTCGCCGAATTCCTCGCGATAACGTTTCCAGATGGCGTCGGCTCGCGGAACGAGGTTTGCAATCGTCCACCAAAGGAAAACAAGTCCGGAAAGCGAACAGGTAAGAATTGCCCAGCCTGCCCATTCTACGATTTCACCGAAATAATTGGCGGAAGTCACATAGCGGTACATACCTTTCTGTGGCAGATAATGCCGTGTGTCTCCCGGTTTACGCAAATGGCGGATGATATAATCGGACGACCAGTTCACCAGCATACCCGTAAAAAACAGCAAAGTACCTATTATAAAGTACGGGGAGGTGAACCAATCGGACTGGTACATCGTTGCGGGGGCAAGGTAGAAAATCCATTCTCCTTGCATATATCCATTCAACAGATTGAAAAGGATTCCCATTGACATGATGGCCAACGGCATTTTACTTTTTCCTTTCAATAACAAAGGGAAAATGAAAGCCCGTTGAAAATAATGCAGTTGGAAGAATAAAAAGAAGGTCAATATCACCGGCTCAAAGCGGCGTTCCGAATACATCCACATCACGCACATCACGAGGAAGACCGGAGCTTCCATCAGTATCCAAGCCAGCTTGTTTGAAATAGCCGCTCCCCACGAAGACGTGCGGAAGATTCCGTATCCTGCTTTCACGAAGTAGAGAGCGACAAAAACAATCAGGGCAATCAAGCTCATTACACCCAAAAACAGATTAAAAGCTGCTAAATTCATATTGAAGTTCTTTTGTAATGCACAAAAATAGCAAAAATGAAAGTAATAGCCACACAAAATGTCTTTTAAATATTAAACTTACCCAAATAACAACTACACTTTGGATTCAAGAATTTACCATAGAAGGACTCGCGGGCAACGATTACACATAATTCACTGATTTACACCAGCATACAAAGGGAAAGTCATCAAATAGAGAAAAGGCGTTTTAACACGATGTTAAAACGCCTTTCTTGGTAGGCAGAAACCGCCTTTCCTTGACACCAAGAACGCTCTTTTCTCCATAAGAGGAGACGAGGGAGCTATTCGAAATGTTAATTATGTTATTATTTCCAGTTCTATAAGACTTTCCCCGAACAGAATCGAGACTCAATATCTATTCGGGGAACATTTTACATTATATAGAAAAAGGATTGATGCGGATCAGCGTTTCTTGATCGGAACATAGGCCAGTTCCTCAAGAACGTTCTTATAAGCAGGACGAATAATACGTTTTCCGTCAAAGGTCAGCTCCTCATTACGGTGTGCACACCAGCCGACAATACGAGCCATTGCGAACAAAGGAGTGAAAATTTCCTGCGGCAGTCCGATCATTTCGTACACAAAACCGGAATAGAAATCAATATTGCTGGATACTGTCTTTCCATTGTTCTTCACACGTCCGAAAGTAGCGATAGCACGTTCTTCCAGCAGTTCGAGGAAAGCAAACTCACTCTCTCTGCCCTTCTCACGGGCAAGGTCACGGGCAAGTTCCTTCAGCAAAAGTGCACGTGGATCGGAAATGGTGTAGACAGCATGACCGATACCATAGATAAGTCCGGTTTTATTGTACACTTCCTTGTTCAACATACGAGTGAAATAAGTATCTATTTCATCCACATTCGTCCAGTCTTTGATATTTTCTTTCAAGTGATGGAACATATCCGCCACCTGGATATTCGCTCCTCCGTGAAGCGGACCTTTCAACGAACCGATACCGGCAGCGATGGCCGAGTAGGTATCCGTTCCGGTAGAGGAAGTGACACGGACCGTAAAGGTAGAGTTGTTACCTCCACCGTGCTCTGCCTGAAGAATCAATAACAAGTCGAGTGTGCGAGCATCCAATTCGGTATAGTCCTTCTTCAGCATATATAAGAAATTTTCGGCAATAGAAAGCTTTTCCTGCGGATGGCGGATATGCAGAGAACGCCCGAAAGTAGCATGACGAAGCATATTATAGGCGTATGCAATGATAGTGGGAAACTTCGAAATCAGCTCAATACTTTGGCGCATCAGGTTGTCTCTGGAGGTATCGTCCGCATTCGCATCAAAACGATACATCTCGAGCACGCTGCGCGACAAAATATTCATAATATTGCTTCCCTCCAACTCAATAATATTCATTTTCGTCTTCTGCTCCAACGGCATGTTGTCGTTAATCAGTTCACGGAAAGAAAGCAGTTCTTCCTTGTCCGGCAAGCGTCCCGAAAGCAGCAAGTAGGCCACTTCCTCAAAGCCGAAACGTTTCTCCTTGATAATGGCATGAGAAATATCTTCCACGTCATAACCGCGATAGAACAATTTTCCCGGTATAGGCTTCAATCCGCCTCCCGGAACACGTTCGTAACCAACCACGTTACCGATTTTAGTCAGGCCTACCAGAACTCCTGTGCCGTCTTCGTTACGCAGTCCGCGCTTCACGTCAAATTTGGGGAACAATTCATTGTCAATCCGGGTAGCTTCCTTCATCTCTTCGGAAAGCTTGTAAATCAAGTACTCTTTCTTCATTTTCTTTGTCTTTATTCGTTACTTCTATTTTTCTATTCTTTCCACGATTTCACGGGTGAAAGCGGAAGTGGAGAGGGAGGTTCCATTCGGCATGAAACGAGCGAGGTCATGGGTGGCACGCGCATCCAAGAAACTCTGTTCCAAAGCTTTCTCGATAAGAGTTGCCGCTTCTTTCCAACCCAAATACTCAAGCATCATGACTGCCGAAAGTATGATAGAGCAAGGATTCACCACATCTTTGCCCGCAATGGTAGGCGCTGTTCCATGCGTGGCTTCAAAGATGGCATGCCCCGTTTTATAATTGATGTTGGCTCCGGGAGCAATCCCGATACCACCCACCATTGCCGCCAATTGGTCGGAAACGTAGTCTCCATTAAGGTTCAGAGTGGCTATGACCGAGTAATCTTCAGGGCTCAGAAGCGTATTTTGCAGGAAAGCGTCGGCAATGCAATCCTTAATCACCAATCGTCCGTCTGCCAACGCGTCGGCAAATTCACGCTGCGCCAATTCGTAGCCCCATTTCTTGAAACCGCCTTCGGTGAACTTCATTATATTTCCCTTGTGAACCAACGTGACGGAGGGCAGATGATGGTCTAACGCGTATTGGCAAGCAGCACGCACGAGACGCTCCGTACCTTCCCGCGAAACCGGTTTCACACCGAAAGAGGAGCTCTCCGGGAAACGTACCTTTGTCACACCCATCTCGTCTTTCAGGAATTTATAGAACTTTTCCGCTTCCGGAGTGCCTGCTTCCCATTCAATACCTGCATAAATGTCTTCCGTATTTTCACGGAACACGCACATATTTACTTTTTCGGGTGCTTTCACCGGCGACTGTACTCCCGGATACCAACGGACGGGACGAAGACAGACGTATAAATCAAGCGTCTGGCGCAACGCCACATTCAACGAACGGATACCGCCTCCGACAGGCGTCGTCAACGGACCTTTAATACCAATCAGATACTCCTGAAATGCCTTCATCGTCTCCTCCGGTAGCCAAGAACCTGTCGCATTAAAGGCACGTTCTCCCGCCAACACTTCTTTCCACTCGATACGGCGTTTGCCACCGTACGCTTTCTGAACAGCCGCATTGACTACGGCTTGCATGGAGGGAGTAACTTCCGCTCCCACTCCATCACCGGTAATATAAGGTACGGTAGGCACATCGGGCACTGACAGCGTACCATCTGCTTGCATAATTATTTTGCTCATGATTTTTATTTTTCTTGTCTTTTTTAAATTATCTGGCATTCAAGGCAGAACCGGCACGAAACCAAGCTATCTGCTGTTCATTATAAGTGTGTTGCACTTCAAAGCTCTCTTTCGTCCCGTCTTCGTGATGGAGAACGACAGTCAGGTTGCGTCCCGGAGCGAAGTCCACCAAACCAAGCACGGACAGAAGGTCGTGTTCACGAATTTTATCATAATCAGCTTTGTCTACAAAAGTGAGGGCAAGCATGCCCTGTTTCTTCAGATTCGTTTCATGAATACGGGCAAAACTCTTGGCGAGAATGACACGTACATTCAGAAAACGCGGTTCCATAGCCGCATGTTCACGACTGGAGCCTTCACCGTAATTTTCTTCGGCCACGACAATAGACGGCACTCCTTCGGACTTATACATTTTTGCCGTACCGGAAACAGTTCCGTAAGTGTTGGTAGAACGGTTCCAAACCTTGTTCGTCTCACCGTTGAAGGCATTGACAGCTCCCATCAACATGTTATCCGAAATATTTTCCAGATGTCCCCGGAAACGGAGCCACGGACCTGCCATCGAAATATGATCAGTAGTACATTTGCCTTGCGCTTTGATCAATAAAGGCATATTCAATAAATCTTGACCATCCCAGGCTGGGAAAGGAGCCAACAGTTGCAAGCGTTGTGAATCCGGCTTCACCCTGATTTCCGTCTCTCCTCCATGAGGAGCAACGTAACCCTCGTTTCCTTGCGCAAAGCCGTTCAAAGGAAGTTCATCTCCCACCGGTTCGGACAGTTTCACTTTCTCGCCCTCATGATTCACCAGTCTGTCTTTCAAAGGATTGAAACAGAGGTCACCCGCAATTGTCAGTGCCATCGTCAGTTCCGGAGAAGCAACAAAAGCGTATGTATTCGGATTGCCGTCGGCACGTTTGGCAAAGTTACGGTTGAAGGAAGTGACAATTGAATTTTTCCGCGTCGGATCATCCGTCTCACGTTTCCACTGCCCAATACAAGGACCACAGGCGTTTGCCATAATTGTAGCTCCTATCTGTTCAAAAGCTTCTATCATTCCATCCCTCTCGGCAGTGGCACGAATCTGCTCGGAACCCGGATTCACAATCAACGGAGCGGCTACACTCAGGTTCTTTTCGGCAACCTGCTTCGCCAGAGAAGCGGCACGGCTCAAATCCTGATAGGACGAATTGGTACACGAACCGATCAATCCCACTTCCATCTTACGCGGGTAACCGTTCAACAACACCTTCTCCGCAAACTTGGAAATAGGAGTGGCAGCGTCCGGTGTAAAAGGACCGTTTATATAAGGCTCGAGTTCAGACAGGTCTATTTCAATGACGCGGTCATAATACTTAGTCGGTTCCTCAGCCACTTCATCGTCAGCACGAAGGTCGGCGGCAACGGTCTCTGCCAGTTCAACCACCCGCTCTCTTCCGGTAGCTTTCAAATAGGTGGCCATACGCTCGTCAAACGGGAACAATGAGGTGGTAGCCCCCACTTCGGCCCCCATGTTACAAATGGTCGCCTTCCCGGTAGCCGAGAGCGATTCGGTTCCTGGACCAAAGTATTCGATAATGGCGTTCGTTCCCCCTTTTACGGTAAGAATTCCGGCAAGTTTCAAAATCACATCTTTCGGAGAAGCCCAGCCGTTCAGTTTTCCGGTCAGGCGGACACCGATGATTTTCGGCATTTTGAGTTCCCACTCCATACCGGTCATGACATCCACCGCATCCGCACCGCCAACCCCGATAGCAACCATACCCAGTCCACCCGCATTTGGCGTGTGCGAGTCGGTTCCTACCATCATTCCGCCAGGAAAAGCATAGTTCTCAAGTACAACCTGATGGATAATTCCGGCTCCCGGTTTCCAGAAACCGATTCCGTAGCGGGAAGATACGTCACGAAGGAAATCGTACACTTCTTCATTGGTCAGCCTTGCAGTGGCAATATCTTCTTTTGCACCTTTATACGCTTGTATCAAATGGTCACAATGCACCGTAGAAGGCACAGCAACTTGATCTTTGCCCGCATTCATAAATTGAAGCAGAGCCATCTGGGCTGTCGCATCCTGCATCGCAACACGGTCGGGACGAAAATTTACATAATCTTCCCCTCTTTGGTAATCTTTCACATCAGCCACATCATACAAATGGGCATACAGAATTTTCTCGGCCAACGTCAAAGGACGTTTCAATATAGCCCGTACGTGTTCTACCTTTCCTTTATAAGCAGGGTAGAAAGCTTCTAACATAGTTGCATCGTATACCATATCACTTTTTGTTTTTTTAGTCTATCTATTAAAATAACGAATGACGTTCGAGTAATGTTTAACAAAATGAAATAAATTTTCGTCTCGGGAAGAAGAATTGTTACCTTTGCGCCTATTATGAATAATAATCCGAAAAATCCGATAGCCGACCTTCAGCAACAACAACTCCTCTTACGGATGGAGTACGAATATGAGAAAGAGGAATTCAAACGGCAGACTGAAACGATGGGTATTGCCCGAAAAGTGAAACGCGGTCTTTGCTGGTATCCTGTCTCTCTCGGCCGAAGTTACTATAACTCTCTGAATCAATTTGTTGTAGATATTACAAGAAGCGAAAATAAAGAGATAGAACACTCTTTTGAATTCGGCCGTCCCGTTTCCTTTTTCCACCAGTCATTCGACGGAAAAGTGAAATATCTGAATTTCACCGCAACCGTCAGTTATGCAGACGAAGAACGAATGGTAGTCGTGCTCCCCGGAGCAGGGGCATTGATGGAACTGCAAACTGACGGTGTGCTGGGCGTACAGCTTTACTTTGATGAGACTTCCTATCGCGCTATGTTTGAAGCGCTGGAGGACGTGATCCGTGCCAAAGGCAATCGCCTTGCCGAACTGCGCGACACGTTGCTGGGAACGCTAAAGCCCGGATTTCGCGAATTATACCCCGTACGTTTTCCTTGGTTGAACAGTACGCAGGAGACGGCTGTCAATAAAGTGCTTTGCGCACGTGATGTCTCTATTGTGCACGGTCCTCCGGGAACGGGAAAGACAACAACACTTGTCGAAGCGATTTATGAGACACTGCACCGCGAACCACAAGTGATGGTGTGCGCTCAAAGTAATACTGCCGTCGACTGGATTTGCGAGAAACTTGTAGATCGGGGTGTTCCGGTGCTCCGCATTGGAAATCCTACCCGTGTAAATGACAAAATGTTATCCTTCACCTACGAACGCCGGTTTGAGAGCCATCCGGCGTATCCGGAACTTTGGGGAATCCGCAAGTCCATCCGCGAAATGGGAGGACGAATGCGGCGGGGAAGTTACGAGGAACGGGAAGGGATGCGCAGTCGTATGAGCCGTCTACGCGACCGTGCTACCGAACTTGAGATTCAAATTAACGCCGACCTCTTCGACAGTGCCCGCGTGATTGCCTCAACCTTAGTCAGTAGCAACCATCGCCTGCTCAATGGCCGCCGTTTCCCGACTTTATTTATCGACGAAGCTGCGCAAGCACTCGAAGCTGCCTGCTGGATAGCTATCCGAAAAGCAGACCGGGTGGTTCTCGCCGGAGATCATTGCCAGCTTCCGCCTACCATAAAATGTATAGAAGCTGCTCGTGGAGGATTGGAATATACATTAATGGAGAAGGTGGTTCGGCAAAAACCATCCTCTGTCTCGTTGCTGAAAGTGCAATATAGAATGAACGAAGCTATCATGCAGTTCCCTTCCGACTGGTTTTATCAGGGAGAACTGGAGGCTGCTCCGGAGGTACGTTATCGGGGAATCCTTGATTTCGACAGCCCCATGAGTTGGATTGACACTTCTGAAATGGAATTTCACGAGGAATTTGTAGGCGAAAGTTTCGGACGCATCAACAAGCAGGAGGCTAATCTGCTCCTGGAGGAGTTGGAAGCCTATATCAACCGGATCGGAAAGGAACGGATTTTAGAGGAAAGGATTGATTTCGGGCTGATTTCACCCTACAAAGCACAAGTGCAATATTTGAGAAGCAAAATTAAAGGAAGCAGCTTCTTGCGCCCTCTCCGAAGCCTCATCACAGTAAATACAGTGGACGGTTTTCAAGGACAGGAACGGGATGTCGTTTTTATCAGTCTCGTCCGTGCCAACGAGGAAGGGCAAATCGGATTTCTGAATGATTTAAGACGAATGAATGTAGCGATCACACGAGCACGCATGAAACTGGTGATTCTGGGAGAAGCCGCCACACTTACCAAACATCCTTTTTACAAAAGGCTTATGGCATTCATAAAAAAGGAGGATTAAAATAGTCCTCCTTTTATGGAGTCCCCTTTCTCACGAAACCGAACTCCGTTTTTTTAACACAAACAAAACAAACAATATTTTTATTACTACTTCCACCAAGTAGTAAACTGTGTACCTTAAGACCGGAACGCCAGCTTCAGAAGAATAAATATATATTTCATCCTTTCCATTGATAATTTTTAGAAGATCTGATTAAAACTGCCCCTTAGCACTAACTTAGGAAAGACTTTTCAGCAAAATAAAAGGGGAAAGTTAACCTCTCCCCTTTTGTATCAAACTTGTATAATCCTATCAAATCAATTGTTCTCCGGACGAAGTTTGCGTACAGTAACAGCAGTTTGCCACAT
Organism: Bacteroides sp. NSJ-39; assembly: GCF_014287315.1. NCBI lineage: Bacteria > Pseudomonadati > Bacteroidota > Bacteroidia > Bacteroidales > Bacteroidaceae > Bacteroides > Bacteroides sp. NSJ-39. The sequence continues at coordinate 245,682 of NZ_JACOOB010000006.1, forward strand.
TTCGCTTTCACGCAACTGGCGGAGTTCTTCATTCAGTTTCTCACGATAATTCGGCTGTGAGTTACTGTCAATAGAAATTTGCGCTTCGTTACCGGTCTTCACACTGTGATACAGTTTTTCAACTACCGGTTTGATAGCGTCGTGGAACGGGCCCATCCAGTCAAGAGCACCGCGTTGAGCAGTAGTAGAACAGTTTGCATACATCCAGTCCATACCGTTCTTTGCAAACAACGGCATTAACGACTGAGTCAGTTCCTCTACTGTTTCATTGAAAGCTTCGGAAGGTGAATGACCGTTTTCACGCAACACCTCATACTGTGCCAACAACAAACCTTGAATAGCACCCATCAACGAACCGCGTTCACCTGTCAGGTCGGAAGTTGCTTCACGTTGGAAAGTTGTTTCAAACAGATACCCTGAACCGATACCGATACCCAAAGCAATTGTTCTATCGTAAGCTTTACCCGTAGCGTCCTGATAGATAGCGTAAGAAGAGTTCAAACCACGACCTTCGAGGAACATGGTACGCAATGAAGTACCCGAACCCTTAGGAGCAACCATGATAACATCAATATCAGCAGGAGGAACCACCCCTGTACGATCATGCCAAGTGATAGCAAAACCATGAGAGAAATAAAGAGCCTTTCCGGCAGTCAGGTAAGGTTTCATTGTCGGCCATACAGACATAACAGCCGCATCAGACAACAGACACATGATGATTGTGCCTTTTTCGCAAGCTTCTTCGATTCCGAACAAAGTTTCACCCGGAACCCATCCGTCAGCTACTGCTTTATCGTATGTCTTTCCCTGACGCTGACCAACGATTACATTAAAACCATTATCACGCAAATTCAATGCTTGTCCGGGACCCTGAACGCCGTAACCGATTACAGCGATTGTTTCATTTTTCAATACTTCACGAGCTTTCTCCAATGGAAATTCATCACGGATCACTACATTTTCAATAGTACCGCCAAAATTCAACTGTGCCATTTTTCTTTTTGTTTTTAGTTTTGATGGCTTACGCCATCCGTTATTAATTGATTTTATATTCTATTTTATTCAAATATCACTTTCGACCGGCAAACCACTTCGCTGCCGTTCTTCTTCACCTCTACGTGAAACTCATTTTCATTGGCTTCATCGCAGAAGAAAGTCAGTTCGTCTCCAAAATAACTTTCAGCCACATACGCCATCTCAAAACGACGAATGCGCTTGGTTTTATACAAATCGATCGGAAACAAGTCGAGTATGTGCTCGATGTAACGGATACTATTCACATGACCGTTAATATCAATATCACTGTATTTCGCAGTCAGCGTGGCCAACGGCTGTGTATTAGTCACTTTGATACGCGAAGGTTTCTCTATCGGACAAGGCTCATCGCATACATAGTCTATAATGCTTCCCCCGTGCAATGCCAACAGGTCAGCCGGTTTACGAGTATTCAAACTGATCATCGCCCACACGGAACGAGCGTAACCGATTTTCTTGCCTTCTTTATTCATAATGGCAAAATTACGATCGGTGAACAGGCGATAAACATTTTCCACCCAAGTCTGAACCGAAAAGTCCTCATACTGATAAGGCATTTCATCCAATTCGATTGCCAGGCGGGAAAGTACCCACGTATAATTGTCCTCATTCAGAGATGCAATGCCAAAACCACGATCGCTGGCATGAAACCCTGCGCAATTCAGCAAATGATTGCCCAGTACCCCCATTGTCAGGCGGCCGTTGAAATCAACATGAAACGGTTCTGCAACAAACTTATAAGTTCCTATTTTATTTGATTCGCTCATTCTTCCTGCTGGTTTTTATTTTGGTTATAACGGGCTTCCCGTCCGTCAAGAAACTCATTCACCCGTTCAAAACAACTGGTGGTAATCGCTACCCGCCCCGAACGTACAAATTGCAAAACACAATTCAAAGCCTTCAGTTCACCGTAAAGCGAGGTAATTTCTTCACTCATTCCATTCTTCTCAACAATAGAAAATACCGGATTTACTTCCACTATGCGGGCGTTATATTTACGTATCACCTTAGAGGCCTCCGGTGTCTCTTGAAATTCGGGGGTAGACACCTTATATAAAGCGATCTCATGGAAGTAGATCTCATCTTCCGTAAAGTAGTGCGCCTGAATTACATCAATCTTCTTTTCTATTTGCTTCACCACTTTTTCAATCGTATCTTTATCAGTCCAAGCGGTAATGGTATACTTATGTACCCCCTTGATGGAAGAAGCAGATACATTCAGACTCTCGATATTTATCTGCCGACGGGTAAAAACAGCCGTAACCTGATTCAGCAATCCGGCTATATTTTCCGAATGAACAATGATAGTATATAATGTTTTTTCACTCATAATCCTTAATTTAACTTTCAACTCCCAACTCTCAACTCTCAACTTCTTCTAGCACTCCAGCAACATCTGATTGACAGATCCTCCCGGAGGAGTCATCGGTAGTACATTACCTTCTTCTACTACACAGGCTTCGAGCAGGAACGGGCCATCTGTTGACAACATTTCACGGATAGCGTCCGCCAGCTCTTCACGAGAGAAGACACGTTTGGAAGGAATCTCGTACGCCGAAGCAATTTTCATGTAATCCGGATTCAACATCGGAGTGAATGAATAACGGCGATTGAAGAACATAGCCTGCCATTGGCGCACGTTGCCCAAAAAGTTATTGTTCAGGCAGATAATCTTCACCGGAGCCTTCTGCTCCATAACCGTACCCAATTCCTGAAGATTCATCTGCAATCCACCGTCTCCCATAAATACACATACGGTACGTTCCGGTGCTCCGAAAGTCGCTCCGATAGCGGCGGGAAGGCCGAAGCCCATTGTTCCGAGTCCGCCGGAAGTAATGATACTGCGTTCTTTCGTATATTTAAAGTAACGTGCGGACATCATTTGATTTTGTCCTACATCTGTCACCAGAACTGCTTCGTGGCGGGTAGCGTCACTTACCGCACGTACCACCTCACCCATGCTCAACGAGTCGGTGGCAGGATAAAGCTCGGGACGAATCACCTTTTCTTCCTCTACCTTCTCATACTCCGTGAAACTGCCGACCCACTCAGCGTGTTCATTCTTTTTCAAGAGTCGGGTAACAGCCTTCAATGTCTCCTTGCAATCTCCCAAAACTGCAATATCAACTTTTACATTTTTATTCACCTCCGCCGGATCAATATCAAAGTGAATCACTTTTGCCTGTTTGGCATAAGTAGCCAGATTACCGGTCACACGGTCGTCGAAGCGCATTCCTACAGCGATCAGGACATCACATTTATTGGTATTTATATTCGGTCCCAAATTACCGTGCATTCCCAACATTCCTTTATTCAAAGGATGTTCCGTAGGTAAAGCCGAAAGTCCGAGTAACGTACATCCCGCAGGCATATCCGCCTTTTCAATAAATTCACGCAACTCACTCTGCGCATTCCCTAACTCAACGCCTTGCCCCACCAGTACAAGCGGACGTTCCGCATTATTAATCAGTTCGGCGGCAGCCTTTACAGAGTCTTCATCAGTATCGGGCACAGGTACATAGCTGCGGATGAAACCAACCTTAGTCGGCTCATATTTCGTCTTCTCTACCTGTGCATTCTTGGCAAAATCCAGCACAACCGGACCGGGACGACCGCTACGGGCAATGTAGAATGCACGTGCCACTGCCCACGCTACATCTTCCGCACGGCGGATCTGATAACTCCACTTGGAGATAGGCTGGGTGATACCTACGAGATCGACTTCCTGAAATGCATCCGTTCCGAGAAAACCGGTTCCTACCTGTCCGGCAATAACAACAATAGGAGTACTATCGATCATCGCATCTGCAATACCGGTAATCGTGTTCGTAGCACCGGGACCGCTTGTCACCAGGCAAACACCGACTTTACCCGACACACGGGCATAACCTTGTGCCGCATGGGCAGCTCCCTGTTCGTGACGAACCAAAATGTGGTTCAAGTTATTTCGATGGTCGTACAAGGCGTCGAATACCGGCATGATTGAACCGCCGGGATAACCGAAAATCGTATTTACTCCCTGATGTTCCAATGAGCGCATCAACGCCTCCGCACCTGTTATTAAGTCTTTACTCATCTATTTATTTGCAATTTTAAGATTTACAATTTACGATTGAACTCAACATCAAAACATCATTTGTCAATCGATTAATCTTACTGCTCCTTTATCGGCAGAGCTTACCATGCTGGCATACGCTTTCAGGCTCTTCGGCACATAACGGTCACGAGTGACAGGTGTCATCGGACGGGCAGCCAGTTCTTCATCCGTCAGTCGCACGTTAATCGTCCGGGCAGGAATGTCGATTTCAATGATATCTCCGTCGACTATTTTTCCGATATTACCTCCTGCTGCCGCTTCGGGAGAGATATGCCCTATACTCAATCCGGAAGTTCCGCCACTGAAACGTCCGTCTGTGATCAAAGCACACTCTTTGCCGAGATGACGGGATTTTATATAAGAGGTAGGATAAAGCATTTCCTGCATACCGGGACCGCCCTTCGGACCTTCGTGCGTGATGACGACAACGTCGCCACTGACGACTCGACCTCCCAGAATACCTTCGCAGGCTGCTTCTTGCGAATCAAACACTTTAGCAGGTCCGGTAAACTTCCAGATACTTTCGTCTACCCCTGCCGTTTTTACCACACAACCGTCTTGAGCAATGTTACCTTTCAATACGGCCAGGCCGCCGTCTTTGCTGTAAGCGTGTTCCAAATCACGGATACATCCGGTTGCACGGTCTTTATCCAGTTCCTTATAATACATACCTTGCGAGCCGAGTACGAGGTTAAATCTATTTCCGGCTGCGCTCGAATATTTTTTGATAGCCTCTTCACTTACGTTCGGACTTGTAATGGAATACTTATCAATAGCCTCTGCCAACGTCATTCCGTCTACCCGGCGAACAGACGTGTCCACCAGACCAGCTTTGGACAGTTCGTCCATGATTGCAATAATTCCACCGGCACGGTTCACATCCTGAATGTGATACTTCTGTGTGTTCGGAGCTACTTTGCAAAGGCACGGAGCCTTGCGGGAAAGCATATCAATGTCGTCCATCTTGAAGTCGACTCCCGCTTCATGGGCAACAGCCAACAGGTGAAGAACCGTATTGGTAGAACCACCCATCGCAATATCCAAAGTCATGGCATTCAGAAAAGCTTGGCGAGTGGCAATGCTACGCGGAAGCACGCTCTCGTCCCCCTCTTCATAATATTTCATCGCATTATCCACAATCAACTTAGCAGCATCTTTGAAAAGCTGCGTACGGTTTTCATGCGTGGCTACAATGGTCCCGTTTCCGGGAAGAGCCAAGCCGATGGCTTCGTTCAAGCAGTTCATAGAATTTGCTGTAAACATACCGGAACAACATCCGCAGGTAGGACAAGCGTTCTGCTCGATATTGGCAACTTCCTCGTCACTCACACTTTGGTCGGCCGACTTAATCATCGCGTCAATCAAATCCAAATGCTGACCGTTCCATTCACCCGCCTCCATAGGACCACCCGACACAAATACAGCAGGTATATTCAGACGCATCGCCGCCATCAACATTCCCGGAGTGATCTTGTCACAATTACTGATACATACCATCGCGTCTGCCTTATGAGCATTCACCATATATTCCACACTGTCTGCGATGATATCACGGGAAGGAAGCGAGTAAAGCATTCCATCATGCCCCATAGCTATACCGTCGTCGATAGCGATTGTATTGAATTCCGCAGCGAAGCACCCCAGCTTTTCGATCTCCGCTTTCACCAACTGACCGATCTCATGCAAGTGCACGTGTCCCGGCACAAACTGTGTGAATGAATTGACTATAGCGATGATAGGCTTACCCATCTGATTCTTCTTCATGCCGTTGGCTACCCACAACGCACGGGCTCCCGCCATCCGACGGCCTTGTGTACTAAACGAACTGCGTAATTGCTTTTTCATTTCAATCTATCTTTTAATTAAAAAGCCTCTCTCACACCAGTGAGAAAGGCTCTAAATTTTATCTTTATGGTACGAATACATACAGCACAAAACCTTTCTCACGCTCTTGATGGGACCACCACGACGCGAATAATATGCAAGACTGCCAGGTTAATAGATGTGTGTAAGTTATTCATATCTTCTTTTCTTTATTTTTGTGCTGCAAAGGTAAGGGCTTTTTTATTATATCCAAACAAATCGAAGAAAAAAATCACATAAAAACGAATAATTGTAAGAAAAGAGAGGTGTTATTTCTCTATTTTATCACTTAAAGATTAAATTTACAACTATTATATAAGTGGAATCCTATTGTCCCTTTCTAACAAAAGCATTTAATATTTTGAAATATACCTTCCCTATATCACGGCAGAAATAAATAATTCGTATCTTTGTCAGCCCGCATTTGCGGGATTTATTAATTTAGAAATAAAAAGAATCAGATGGAAACAGTAGAAAACAAGTACATTACCGTTGCATACAAATTATATACAATGGAAGATGGTGAAAAGGAATTGTTCGAAGAAGCAAAAGCAGAACATCCCTTTCAGTTCATTTCAGGATTAGGAACAACACTCGAGGACTTCGAGAACCAGATAACTTCTCTTTCTAAAGGTGACAAATTTGACTTCACCATTCCGGCAGACAAGGCATACGGTCAATATGACGAACAACACGTGATTGATCTCCCGAAAAATATCTTTGAGGTTGACGGCAAGTTCGACAGCGACCATATCAAAGAGGGTAATATCGTACCTTTGATGACCGGTGACGGTCAACGCGTAAATGCCAGCGTAGTAGAAATCAAACCGGATGTAGTAGTCGTTGACCTCAACCATCCGTTGGCAGGCGCCGATCTCATCTTTGAAGGCGAAGTGATTGAAAGCCGTCCTGCTACTAACGAAGAAATTCAGGAACTGGTGAAAATGATGAGTGGCGAAGGCTGCGGTTGCGGATGCGACAGTTGCGGTGATGGTGGCTGCGATGACCACGAATGCGGTGGCGGCTGTTGCCACTAAATTAATGAAGAGTTAAAAATGAGGAATGAAGAATTGCTATCAACCATTGCGCAGCTAATTCTTCATTCCTCATTCTTCATTCCTCATTTTTCATTTTCTAACTCCTCATTTTCTAGCATCCTTTGTGTGTCATGATATCGAGTACCATTTTATCCGTTTCGTTCATAGCTTGTGAGCCGATTCTTGTCAGATTACGGATACTTTGATCTACATCTTCATCAATAATACCTTCCACAGAAGTTACACAACGGTCTTCCATTGCCATCATAGCAGACAGTACAGCTGTTGAGACTCCGGTAGTCACTTTTAGGGCACAACTCGGTTTTGCACCGTCACAAATCATGCCCGTCAGGTTGGCAATCATGTTTTGAACGGCAAAGGCAACCTGATCATAGTTTCCTCCCATCAGCCAAGTGATTCCGCAACTAGAACCTGTGGCAGCTACCACACAACCGCAGAGGGCGGAAAGACGTCCCAAACTTTGTTTGATATAAATAACCGTAAGATGACTCAACATCAAGGCACGGATCAGTTCTTCTTCATTCTTATTATTCTCTTCGGCAAAGACCACCACAGGAAGCGTGGCCGATATTCCTTGATTACCACTGCCGGAATTACTCATGACCGGAATCATAGCCCCTGCCATTCGAGCGTCACAAGCGGCAGAAGTATAAGAGAGGATGTGAGAGAATACACTGTCACCCATCACTTTGTGTTCATAACTTCCCCGAAGCATTCTTCCCAAAGAGTGTCCGTAACTGCCTTTAAAGGCTTGTTCGGCAGCCGCCTTGTTCAAACGTGCCGTATCAAGAATAAAACGAATTTCATCCAAAGGAGCTGTCAAGGCAAAATCATAAACCTTACGCAGGTTCAGTTCGGGAGCGGTCGCTTCCTCTTCTTCATCGGTTGTATGCTGCCTGTCTAGTAATACGTTGCCTCCATCGGCTATATATATAAAGGTGGTATGACCACCGGCAATTACAGCTTTCGCCGTTCTATCTCCGGACCTGCAAATCACTTCGATATAGAGCTTTTCCGTGATATTATCTTTCAAGGAAATACAAATCCGTCTTTCCGCAATAAACTGCTTTCCGCACTCTACAGCTTCCGGTGTACAGTCTTTCAATACTTCCAGCTGGTACTCTGATTTGCCTATCAATGCTCCTAAAGCAACGGCAATGGGAAGTCCTACCATTCCTGTACCCGGTATTCCTACCCCCATTGCATTTTTTAAAATGTTGGCACTGAGCAGTACTTCTATCTTCTCCGGACGCATCCCCAATGTTTCGGCAGCTTTCGCTACACAAAGCGCCACAGCAATAGGTTCTGTACATCCGATAGCCGGAATTACCTCTCTCTTAATCAGTTCTATAATTTGCCTTCTTTCTGACTCAGTCATAAACTCATAAGTTTTAAGTACACACAAAAATAAGAAAATCTTTTTTATCATACATCTCTTACTGAACAAATAAAATTTCATTTTGTTATAAACGCTTCTGAGAACTAAACTTTAACAGTAAGAAAAAAGAGAAAAATGAAAGCAAAACACGTGATTTTATATTTCCTGGTAAGTATTATCATCTCTTCTTGCATCCGTGACGAAGCTCTTAACGCAGAAGCAGATATACTTAGTTGCACACTGCCGAAAGCAGTAATGACTACAAGTCCTATCATTAATAATAATTCGGTAACTCTTTTTGTGGGACCGGAAACAGACGTTTCGGCCCTTGCTCCGGAATTCACCCTGACTCCGGGAGCTACCATCAGCCCTTTGAGCGGAACGGTACACGATTTTAATCTACCGCAAAAATACACTGTCACAGCAGCCGACGGAGTATGGGAAAAAACATATACAGTTTCGGTTATTGATACGGAACTTGCAACTAACTACAACTTCGAGGACACTCTCGGTGGGAAAAAATACTATATATTCGTAGAACGGCAAGAAGACAAAGTGATTATGGAATGGGCCAGCGGAAATGCGGGTTATGCCATGACCGGCGTTCCTAAAACAGCCGACGACTACCCCACTTTCCAAATAGCGGATGGTAAAGAAGGAAAATGTCTTTCATTAGTAACGCGAAGTACCGGTTTCTTCGGGCAGTTAATGGGTATGCCCATTGCCGCAGGAAACTTATTTATCGGCTCTTTTGATGTGAACAATGCCATGAGCTATCCGCTGCAAGCTACCAAATTCGGTCTGCCTTTCCGTTATGTGCCGACCTATCTGGCCGGTTATTATAAATACAAGGCGGGAGACAAGTTCACCGAAGAAGGAAAACCCGTTGACGGAAAACGTGACATCTGCGATATATACGCCATCATGTACGAAACGAGCGAGTCTGTTCCTACTCTTGACGGAAGTAATGCGTTCACCAGTCCGAATCTGGTTTCAATAGCACGCATCGACAATGCCAAAGAAACAGATGAATGGACTTACTTCAAACTTCCGTTTATTACCCGCCCCGGCAAGTTCATCGACAAAGAAAAGCTAAGGGATGGAAAATACAACGTAGCAATCGTCTTTACCTCCAGTCTGGAAGGCGCTTATTTCAATGGAGCCATCGGAAGTACCTTGCTGATTGATGAAGTCGAACTGGTCTATCATACAGAAAACTAAAACCTAAATGATTTTATAATAATTACAGCGATGAAAAAATACCTTTATACATTCGGTCTGCTTATTTGTTTAAGTGTTGCCCTGCCCGGTTATGCACAAGTGGATAGAAATGAAACGCTTATCCGTTCCGCCCTTCGCGGATTGGAATACGAAGTGAAAGCAGGAATCAGTATCGGCGGCACAGCTCCGCTTCCCTTACCGGCGGAAATCCGGTCTATTGACGGTTACAATCCGACTCTCGCCATTACAATCGGGGGTGAAGTGACCAAATGGGTAGCGGTTCAGAACAAACTGGGTGTCATCGTAGGGCTACGGCTTGAAAACAAGGCTATGACCACCGAAGCTACTGTAAAGAATTACAGTATGGAAATTCTGGGACAAGGAGGTGAAAGGATCAGCGGAGTATGGACAGGAGGGGTAAAGACCAAAGTACATACCGCCGGATTAACCATCCCATTGATGGCTACTTATAAGTTGAGTAGCCGTTGGAATGTGAAAGCAGGCCCTTATTTTTCCTATATACTTTCAAGGGAATTTTCAGGACACGTATACGAAGGATATCTGCGTGAGGACGATCCAACAGGACCTAAAGTAGAATTTACCGATGATAAAATTGCAACTTATGACTTCTCCGACGATCTGAGACGTTTTCAGTGGGGACTTCAGGCAGGAGCCGGATGGAGAGCGTTCAAACATCTCAACATATACGCCGACCTTACCTGGGGACTCAACAATATCTTCAAGAATGACTTCCATACGATCACTTTCTCGATGTACCCTATATATCTGAATATCGGCTTCGGGTATGCATTCTAAAATATAACTCACCACAGTTACATCGCAAGCTCCCAAGACAGCCGCCTCTCCAGCAAATGTAAGTTGCTGTTGTCCTGTAAAGGTCGAAATCCCCTCTCCCTTCTTTACGGTGCACTTGTCTATTACAATATCCCCGAACGTCATTATCTTCCCGTTCATGGATTCTTTTTCATACAGTCATTGGTTTAGTTATTATTAATCATCATTTATCAACTGAAAAGAAGAAAAAAGGTTCAATATGCCACCTTTTTTGAAGATATTTTGAGTTCACAACAATCTTATCGAAAACTTTGTTATATTTGCATACAGTAATTTTAAAAGCCACGACTATGTTTAATTCATTTGGCAACATCTTTCGGCTCACAAGTTTTGGTGAGTCTCATGGAAAAGGAATTGGAGGAGTAATTGACGGATTTCCCGCCGGAATCACTATCGACGAAGAATTCGTACAACAGGAACTGAACCGGCGCCGTCCGGGACAATCCATCCTTACCACCGCACGCAAAGAAGCTGATAAAGTAGAGTTTCTTTCCGGTATTTTTGAGGGTAAGTCAACCGGTTGCCCCATCGGTTTTATCGTTTGGAACGAAAACCAACATTCTAATGACTACAACAATCTGAAAAATGTATATCGCCCTTCACACGCCGACTATACTTACACAGTGAAGTATGGTATCCGCGATCATCGTGGCGGCGGACGTTCGTCTGCACGCGAAACGGTATCACGCGTCGTAGCCGGTGCTTTGGCCAAGCTGGCACTCCGCCAGTTAGGTATCAGTATCACTGCTTACACCTCACAGGTAGGAGCTATCAAACTGGAAGGCACTTACTCGGACTATGATCTCGACTTGATCGAGACAAATGATGTACGCTGCCCGGACCCGGAAAAGGCAAAAGAAATGGCAGACCTTATATATAAGGTAAAAGGAGAAGGCGATACTATCGGCGGTACGCTGACTTGTGTCATCAAAGGCTGCCCCATCGGTTTGGGACAACCCGTTTTCGGTAAGCTCCATGCGGCTTTGGGAAATGCGATGTTAAGTATCAACGCCGCCAAAGCATTTGAGTACGGTGAAGGATTCAAGGGACTGAAGATGAAGGGGTCGGAACAGAACGACGTTTTCTATAACAACAACGGACGGATTGAAACGCATACCAACCATTCAGGAGGTATTCAGGGAGGATTGAGTAACGGACAGGACATTTATTTCCGTGTGGTATTCAAACCGATCGCTACGCTGTTGATGGAGCAGGAGACTGTTAATATCGACGGAGTGGACACCACGCTGAAAGCTCGCGGCCGTCATGACGCCTGTGTACTGCCACGCGCCGTTCCCATTGTAGAGGCAATGGCTGCGATGACTATACTTGACTATTACCTGCTGGATAAAACCACGCAGCTTTAATGTTTAATTCAATTTATGAACGAAATTCAGAAATATATAGCAGAGAACGAGTCCCGAATGATGGAGGATTTGTTCAGTCTCATCCGCATTCCAAGTATCAGTGCACTGCCCGAACACCATGATGATATGCTGGCGTGCGCCGAACGCTGGGCACAGCTATTATTGGAAGCCGGAGCGGACGAAGCATTGGTAATGCCCTCCAAAGGCAATCCGATTGTCTTTGCCCAAAAGATAGTAGACCCGAGCGCAAAAACTATTTTAGTCTACGCCCATTATGACGTGATGCCTGCCGAGCCGTTGGAGCTTTGGAAAAGCCAACCGTTCGAGCCGGAAATACGTGACGGTCACATTTGGGCACGTGGTGCGGATGATGACAAAGGACAATCATTTATTCAGGTGAAAGCCTTCCAATATCTCCTCAAGAACGGACTGCTGAAAAATAACGTGAAGTTTATCTTTGAAGGAGAAGAGGAAATCGGTTCTCCCAGTTTGGAGGCTTTTTGCGAAGAGCACAAAGAGTTGTTGAAATCCGATGTAATTCTTGTTTCGGACACTAGCATGCTAGGAGCGGAACTCCCTTCGTTAACCACAGGTCTGCGTGGCCTGGCTTATTGGGAAATAGAAGTTACGGGACCAAACCGTGATTTACATTCCGGACATTTCGGAGGTGCGGTAGCCAATCCGATTAATGTGTTATGCAAGATTATCAGTAAAATAACCGATGCGGATGGAAGAATCACCATTCCCGGATTCTATGACGATGTAGAAGAAGTTCCACAAGCCGAACGGGAGATGATTGCCCGTATTCCTTTTGATGAAAAGAAATACAAAGAAGCGATCGGTGTGAAGGAAGTATTCGGAGAAAAAGGATACAGTACATTGGAACGTAACAGTTGCCGGCCGTCTTTTGACGTATGCGGTATATGGGGCGGGTATACAGGAGAAGGTTCCAAAACCGTGCTTCCCTCAAAAGCTTACGCCAAAGTCTCCTGCCGGTTGGTTCCACATCAGGACCACCATAAGATTTCTCAAATGTTTGCGGATTATATTCTTAGTATTGCTCCTGACACGGTACAGGTGAAAGTCACTCCGATGCATGGAGGACAGGGTTATGTCTGCCCCATCTCCCTTCCCGCCTATCAAGCGGCGGAGAAAGGCTTTGAGATTGCTTTCGGGAAAAAGCCGTTGGCTGTACGCCGCGGCGGCAGTATTCCTATCATATCCACTTTCGAACAAGTATTAGGAGTCAAGACCGTATTAATGGGATTCGGACTCGAATCGGACGCCATCCATTCGCCGAATGAAAATTTCTCACTGGATATTTTCCGTAAGGGAATAGAAGCGGTGATTGAGTTTCATAATGCCTTCCGGTAAGTACATCCGTTTTTCCACTCCGAACATCCGTAGGCTGTCTTGCCTTTTATGATTGTTCCTTTGCCGCAAAGCGGACAAGGTTGTCCGACAAGAGAATCAGCATTAACAGTAGCCGCAGGCGTAGCCTTCGGCTTCTTTTCTTTCGGAGCACCCGGTTTCCGTTCACGCTTCTTCGGTTCTTTCTTCACTTTTTCTCCGGCTTGGGCGGCTGCCGCATCCTGAATGGTAATACGGCGGTTAGTATTATCCGACAACACACTCATTACGATTTCCGAAACCATCTGCTTCAGTTCTTCAAGAAACTGGCGTGCATCATACGTTTTCTTCTCTATTTCGCGGAGTTTCTTTTCCCAGATACCCGTCAGTTCGGCAGATTTTAAAAGCTCTTCATGAATAAGCTGCACCAGTTCCACTCCTGTCGGGGTAGCAATCAGGTTCTTCCTTTCCTTACGGATATAATTCCGTTTGAACAACGTTTCGATGATAGCGGCACGGGTAGACGGGCGGCCGATACCGTTTTCTTTTAATGCGTCACGGAGTTCGTCGTTATCAACCAACTTTCCGGCAGTTTCCATTGCACGAAGCAGAGTTGCCTCCGTGTAAGGTCTGGGCGGCTGCGTCCATTTTTCATTCAAATCGGGAACATGAGGACCGCTTTCCCCTTTCACAAAAGCAGGAAGTACATTTTCGTCTTCTTCCTCTTTTTCTTCGGCCGTATCTTTTACATCTTTTGCAAAGACAACACGCCATCCGGGTTCGAGAATCTGCTTCCCACTTACTTTGAATTCTATTTTATCCACCTCTCCCATCACAGTAGTAGTAGAAATCTTACAATCCGGATAGAACACGGCAATAAAACGACGGGCAATCAGATCGTAGACACGACGCTCCATATCCGTCAGGTTTTGAGCGTACACTCCGGTAGGGATAATGGCATGGTGATCTGTTACCTTTGAATTATCAAATACTTTCTTCGATTTCGGCAATGTGGAACCGTTCAACGGAGCTGTCAGTACTTCATAATCACGGAGTCCTTTCAGAATACCAGGGCACTTCGGATAAATATCGTCACTCAGGAAAGTTGTATCGACACGCGGATAGGTGGCTACTTTCTTTTCGTAAAGGGACTGGATAAGTTTTAATGTCTCATCAGCAGAATAAGCGAATTTTTTGTTACATTCCACCTGAAGCGAAGTCAGGTCGAACAGACGCGGAGCAAACTCCCGTCCGTCTTTCTTACTAACACTGGTGACTACGAACGGAAGGTCTTTGATACGTTCTACCAACGCCTCGCCCTCTTCCCTGTTAGCGATAGGATCAATACCGGGATTCTCTATTATTTTCTTTTTCCCACCGTTTTTCTCTTCTTCCGCAGCGATTTCTTCATCACTTTTGCGGATTAAAGCCGAAAAGGTTGTATCCCGGTAGTTCGTTTTCAATTCCCAATACTGCTTAGGCTGGAAGTTGGCTATCTCCAACTGTCGGTTAACAATCAACGCTAAGGTAGGTGTTTGCACCCGACCGATAGAAAGTACCTGTTTATTCTGACCGTATTTTATTGTATAAAGACGAGTGGCATTCATACCAAGCAACCAGTCTCCGATAGCCCGCGAAAGTCCCGCTTCATACAGTGACTGAAAATCTGCCTGATCCTTTAGCTTTGCAAATCCGTCACGAATAGCCTCTTCCGTCAAAGACGAAATCCACAAACGCTTCACCGGACAACGGGCGCCTGCTTTCTGCATCACCCAACGCTGAATCAATTCTCCTTCCTGTCCGGCATCACCGCAGTTGATAATCTCATCTGCATTTTGCATCAATTGCTCTATGATATGAAATTGTTTCTCAATGCCCGGATCATGCCCAATCAGTTTGATACCGAAACGCGGAGGGATCATCGGTAAGCTACCTAAGCTCCACGACTTCCAATTAGGAGTATATTCATGCGGCTCCTTCAGGGTGCAAAGATGTCCGAACGTCCAGGTCACCTGGTATCCGTTTCCTTCTATATATCCTTCTTTTCTGGTATGAGCGCCGAGTACTTCGGCTATATCACGTGCAACAGACGGCTTTTCAGCTATGCAAACTATCATTCTTTTCCTTCTTGTTTTTATACTATCAGCCTACAAAGTTACACGAATATTTCTCACAGACGGCATGAAGCCGGGAAAAAGTGATTATACCTCCCAACACTTCCATCCTTTATTGGCACAGATATATACCACGTACGAACGGACATTGTAATTGGGAAACTTCTTTTTCGTATCTTCGGCATAGCCCTTCACTTGTTCTACGTGTTCTGCCAGCGGTTCGGTGAGCGCAAGCATACGGTCGGCATCTTTGGAACGATAGTATTTAAATTCCACCACGCGATCGTCCGTGTAATAATCCGTGCCGGGGATGCCGATCATTTCAAAATCCGAACGACCGACGGAGTTATTTTGTTCGATGGCAAAAGTGTAACAATGGCTCAAATAGCGGGAGACAAGCTCGTAGAAAGAACAACGGATAAAGTTCTCGTTGATCTTATCGAAAACCTGTGCGGGGAATTGTCCCAGATATTGCTCGAAATAGTTCTGCACAAGGGGTTCAAAACTACGATTGGAATCATAAAGTTCATAAACCGGGACGTAACGACTGGCGTTACCTTCGATCTTGTTCAGTTGGTTGTAATAATCCATGTAGATGCTGAGCATGGTCATGTTGGGGAGCACCATGCGGTATGCACTCTTCAGGGTAGTCATACCTAAGTAGAACAGGCTGACGGGATAGAATTCTTTCTCAAAAAATTTCTTCTTGTTGAATTTGCCGGACAGATCTCTGACGTTGTATGACAATTCACCGCCTATCACCAGGGCATCGAGCATCTCTTTGGCGTTGTTCTGCGAAAGAGTCAGGCGGCGAATCCAGTTGATGTCCGTACGCAGGTTCTCATCGATCAGTTCGGAGGGAATACTTCCGGCATTAGCGGCAAATTTCTTAAAAAAATAAGTTAAGATAGTGGAGTTAAAAAGACGTTCACCGACAGGGCTAAAACGATAACCGTCGTAGTTGTTCACAATAAGCTGCCAGATTTCCTCGAAGCGTTCTTCGCTTGCACCGGGAGCATATTTATCAAGTACATAGCGCAAGTATGTTTTCGTTTCTTCATAGGTGAAGCCGAGCATATTCAAAAAAACGGGTTTGAATGTGAGGATTTCCGCAATGTTGTACCCGCTGGTCAGGTCGTCCATGATGACAGGCAATACGCCTGTGCAGAAACAAGTGCGAATCGTGCCTTCGCCGATACCCGCTTTGATAACTTTAAAAAAGGTGAGAAGAAAACTATCACTAGTGGTTACTTCCTCATAAAGTGAGTCATTATAGGAAGTAAGCAGTTGATTGGTGAAGTTATCGTATTCGTCAATCAATATATATGCTTTAGGCAATCCATGTGAGCTGATATAACCCAAAAGTTCCTCCAACATCTGCACAGCATTTCCTCGAGTTGTAAACTGAAAATCACCAAACAGGTCTCGGTTATGTTCTACCGTAACTTCCACGGGTCCACAATTCAGGTCATTGAAGTTCTGTACCACCCCTTCCATATCATCCGCCATCACCATAGCCGAGAAGTCATAACGAATCACCAAATATTGATTATGTTCTTCCGTAGGATGTTCGCCAATCCAGGTGCCGCCAAAAAGTTCTTCAAAACGATTCGCTTTCGTACGGTCGTAGTAGTGGGCCAACATGGAGATGAGCAGACTTTTCCCGAAACGACGGGGACGGAGAAAGATGGGAGCATTATAGTCTTCAAGCCCCGGAATGTAATTTGTCTTATCAACATAATAAAAGCCACGTTCACGCATTTCTGCGAAGTCGGCCACTGCGTATGGAATCGTTATTCTTGCCATAATCGTTGATCTTTTCTTTCGGTAAAGACAAAAGTACTAATAAATTAGTACCATAAAAAAGATAATGCGAAAAAGATAAATAAATACCAAGCTCAATTATGGCTATATACATAAGTCTTTGATGAAAAAGAGGGCAAAACAGAGAAAAAGATCAAAGTTATGCATTTATCATGTATAGCCCTATACACGAAGGCTGCACAACTCTATACATGATGCGTGTATAGAGCTATGCAGCCTCTCTGCATAAACCTGGCGGGACATTGCTCCGCCAGGCCAAGAGAACATTTATGCCGCAGGATCGGGCGCCTCTCCTCCGCCGCCTTCGCTACCACCGGAACCGGAGCCGCCTCCTGCATCGGGTTTCGTGCCGACGTAGAAAGTAGCGATAGCGGTTCGGGGTGTCTTCAGGAGCGTGCTTCCTGCATACTGTGTAGTGACGGTGAGGGTATATTCGCCATCGGCCAGACCGGCAGGAACAATGAATGTGAGTTGTGACGGGTTGTTGACGGCCAACATATTGAGGTCGACAGGTGTGGTTTGTTCTTTGCTGTCGGTGATAGTGATGCCGACGGAAGAATCCGTACCTGCAATTTTCAACATACGGCCATTGACCGTGAACGGACGGCCTGCAGTGGCGGTGGCAGGTGAGAATCCGGCAACGTACATCACGCTTTGGCGTTCGCCCAAAATACTGATAGAGGTTTGGGCGATAGTTTCACGCAGTTCTTTGTCTTGGGTGAAGGAGACGTAGACGGAATTCTTCTCGGGATTCCATTTTCCGCCATCGATAACACCGCGGAGTTGCGCTACGGCGTGGTAAAGACCGGTGTTGACACTATATCCGCTAAGGATGAGATCGCTCACAACACGGTTGTAGAGCTTCACGACGTGCTCGATGGTTTCGGGACGGAGCCCGGTGTCTTCCTTGTGCATCTCATCGAGTATATCCTGCAACGAAAGATTACCGGACGATTCGAGCTGACCGATCTTATCGTCTTTGTTGTCGACGGTTACAGTGTTGTCGACTAACCAGATTTTCAATACATTCTTCATAATTTTTCTTATTAATTAGTTATCATTCAAATAAATACAATTACTGCTATTAGCAGTCTTTACGATACTGATAATACCCACTCGCTTTGTGTGATATATGTAAATTAGTAAACCGAAGTTACGAAAAGAGTGTAATTTATTGGAGCTGAGCGTAGGTTAATTGCTCATGATAGTAATAGGTTACGATTTAGTTAGTTATCTACTGCATCATCCTTCTGCGCGTTGCGTAACCTTCAAAGAACTCTTCGTATGCAAAAGTAACAATAAAACGGGAGATTTTGAAATGAATCTCCCTAATTTTTTTCTTCTCATACAAGTTTTTCCGTAAAAGCGATTTTATCCGTCGGCACACCATCGTACAAAAGGATTTTGAACGAACGTATGCCGACTGCCGCATAAGCGGAGAAAAGGGCTTTGCATCACGCCTAAACAACAGTTTAGACTGATGATGCAAGGCCCATTTCTTTTGTGCTTATGCCAAAGAGGTGCTTTTACGGGTTTCTGACGATTTTTCTTTTTTGCTGTTCCTTTGAGCCGTAAGCGGAAAGCCGTGTCTGACCGCCCGATCCATGAATGGAACAAGCCGTCACACACGGCAGGCAAACCGGGAAGAATGATTTTATCCGTCAGACCGGACACGCTCGGCCAAACATATAAAATCATACTTCCTTGCCGGTGGTTTGCCCGGTTTCACGCCTCCGGCAGTGTCCCTTTTCCTTTTGGCGTTTTCCCTTTTTCACGGATTTCTCTTTCGAAGTTTTCCTGTCCAATCTGCCTCCACTTCCGTTTACCTCCATTTTCGCATCTTTCAGGGAGCGCATCAGGTTGTCATTTCCGTTCTGGGCGCAAAGGTAATTCCGGGATTGGACGGGAATGCAAGGTCAAGCCTCCTGTTTTCGGAAAAAATCTCCAGCCCTATGGGTAGTATTTTTCCCGAAAAACCTTGCATCCCCTAATCCCTACCTTTTCAAGCACCCGAAACGAAAACGACCGATGCGACAGAAAGACGCATAAAAAAAATGTCGGATAAACGAGAGGCAGATAAGATAGTTTGAAACTCAACTCCCTCAACTCTTGAATCCGCATTAAAAAAACAAAAAATCAAAAACAGCGAAAATATGACGGCAACGGCAAATTTCAGACAAATGGCGCAGTACATAGGGCTTGCGATATGCGGCTTGATTGTGCGCACCGCCTTCGTGGTGTTCGGCATCCTTTGGGGCATCATTAGAGAGATTGTAAACGGAGTGTTCCGAGTGGCGATAGGCGTAATCGTGGCTATCCTTTCCGCAACCGCCTTCTTCGGTTTCATCCTTTGGTTATTCACCCTTTAACCCTTACCGACATGGCAAAGAGAAGCAGCAAAACGGCAGCGCAGCAATGCAGATACTACGAGGTGGACAACATCTTCGTGTACATGGTGGAAACGTACATCAACGGCAACATATCCGTGTTCCGTGAACTCTACCGAGAACTGAACAAGGACGCACGGAGGGACTTTACAGACTTCCTTTTGAGCGAAGTGCAGCCGACCTATTGGAGAGAGATACTGAAACAGACCATCTAAAATGACAGCGATATGAGAACGATAACAAGGACATACGACCTATTCCAATTAGCCGAACTCTCCGCAGCAGCGAGAGATACCGCATACAATGAATGGCTACGCACTTTTGAATACGGTTGGGACAGTGACAACCGCAACACGCTGGAAGCATTTGAAAGTGTGTTCAAAGTCAAAGTGAACGATTGGAGTTACGACACGTGCCGTTATTCCTACCGTTTCACCTCACGTTACAGCGGAAAAGAGGAGGAACTCTGCGGCATACGGCTTCTGAAATACATCGTCAATAACTATTGGCACATCCTATTCAAGCCGAAAACCTATTACCTCAAAGGAAATTTCAATAAGCAACGTAGAAGCCGGATATTCACGGATAACTGTTGCGTACTGACAGGCTATTGCGCAGACGAGGACATCCTGCGACCCATCTACGACTTTCTGAAAGCCCCCGACACCCGAACCACTCTGTACGACCTCATGGACAAGTGCCTTGACAGCTTCTTCAAGTCGTGCCGTGACGATATGGAATACCAGTGCAGCGAAGAGAGTTTTGAGGAGAGTTGCGCAGCCAACGACTACGAGTTTTTGGGAAACGGAAAAATGTATAACTGATAAAAACGACAGCGATATGAAAGGAACAGAACATTTCAAGAGAACGATACAGATGTACTTGGAGCAACGTGCGGCGGAAGATACGCTCTTTGCCAAGAACTACCGCAACCCTGCCAAGAACATAGACGATTGCGTCACCTACATTCTCAACTATGTGCAGCGGAGCGGTTGCAACGGCTTCACGGACGGGGAGATATTCGGGCAAGCAGTCCACTACTATGACGAGAACGAGATAGAGGTGGGCAAGCCAATCCAATGCCAAGTGGCGGTGAACCACGTGGTGGAACTCACGGCAGAGGAAAAGGCGGAAGCACGGCAGAACGCACTCCGCAGATACCAAGAGGAGGAACTCCGCAAGTTGCAGAACCGCAGCAAGCCGAGAACCGCCACCAAAGCGACCGCACAAGAAGTACAACAACCCAACCTATTCAATTTCTGATTATGAAACCGAGAACACCCATACAGCAGGAAGTCGCACGATTGAGCGAGCGACTGCCGAAATTGACCGCCACACAGAGGGCATACGCTTTCCGCCATTGCTTCAAGCATTACGCCATCAAGAGGGCGGACGGCACGAACATCTGCACCGAGTGCGGACATTCGTGGAAAAGTGAACACGACCTTGCGGACACCGTTTGCGGATGCACATGCCCGGATTGCGGCATGGAGTTGGAAGCGTTGCGCACCCGAAAGAGGGTTTTCAACGAGAACGAGTATTTCTGCATCATCACCACCTGCAAGCAGTACCAAGTGATACGCTTCTTCTTCGTCAAATCCCGATACAAGGCAGGGCAGGCAGCCGAGTATTCCATTTATGAAGTGGTGCAAAGGTGGATTTCGCCCAAAGGCACAACCGTCACTGTCGCCCGACTGCGAGGAATGTCCATACTTTACTACGACCTATGGGCGGAATACAGCGACATGGAGGTACGCAAGAACAACAAACTCCGTGCATACGATATAAACCCCGTCTGCACTTATCCCCGACAGCGTTTCATTCCCGAACTGAAACGCAACGGCTTCAATGGCGAATACCACAACATACTGCCTTACGACCTTTTCACGGCTATCCTTTCCGACAGCCGATCCGAAACGCTGTTGAAAGCAGGGCAATATCCCATGTTGCGCCACTATATCCGCAGTTCCTTTGACATAGAGAGGTATTGGGCATCCGTGAAGATATGTATCCGCAACGGCTACACCATTGCTGACGGCTCCATGTGGCGTGACACCATAGACCTCCTGCGGCTTTTCGGCAAGGACACGAACAGCCCGAAGTACGTCTGCCCCTCCGACCTCAAAGCCGAACATGACAGACTTATGCACAAGCGCAACAAGGAGATAGAGCGCAAGAAATTGGAGGAACGCATCCGCCAAGCGAAGAAACACGAGAAGGCATACCGCAAACTCAAAGGCATATTTTTCGGCATAGCCTTCACGGACGGCACTTTGCAGGTGCGTGTGTTGGAGAGCGTTGCGGAGTTTGCAGCGGAAGGGACGGAACTGCACCATTGCGTGTTTTCCAACTCCTATTTCCTTGAAAAGAACTCCCTTATCCTATCCGCAACCATTGACGGCAAGCGCATAGAAACGGTGGAGGTTTCCTTGAAGACATTGGAAGTGGTGCAAAGTCGTGGCTTGCACAATTCCAATACCGAGTACCACGACCGCATTGTAAACCTTGTGAACAGCAACGTGAACCTTATCCGCCAGCGGATGGAAGCGGCATAGTATCAACCTATAATACCCAATAGTATGGAAGTAAGAATTGAAAGCATGGTTTGTCTGTGGGACGATAAAATCCCCACGATGTTCATTGAATTTGTGAACCTCCTCACTCTTGCAACGAGTGAGGGGCAGTTAAGACGGAGTGTAAAGGACTTTGCCGAGAAGCACGAACTTGACAGGTTCTTCCTTTACGGCTTCGGCTCCCACCATTTCTACCTGCACCAACGCTATACAAGCGACCCCGAAATGGTGATGCGCAACAGAGTTTTGTCAGTACATTTTTAACCACTCTAAAATCAACGATTATGGCAACACGAATGACCATCAACGGAATAAGCACCTGCACTGAAGCAGGTACGGAGAAATACGAGCGTTTCCAATTAGGTATCGGCAGACGCAAGCGGACACTTGTGCAGTACGACTACCGCCATCCCACAAACGGAGAGTTGTTCTCTTGTGTCAAACCCACATTGGACGAGTGCCGAGCCGCACGGGACAAGTGGCTCACGGCAAAGGAAGAAAAGGAGGACAGACGATGAACGCAGCCTACCAAACGCTGATAGTGAAGTTCAGCGAGCCTATCAAAGTATTGGACGGTATCTTTGACGATGCCGAAGCGTGGGGAGTTGATACCCTAAAAGGGTGGATAGACGACTACGAGAGCTGCAGGTTTACCGCCATTGACAGCCATACGGCAGTCATCACAAGCGAGTACAATATGGAGTGCCTGATGGAATGGCTGAAACGAAACACACCCATTGCCGAGATAACAGAATGTTAAACAAGTTGGCGGTATCCGCACCGCCAACCTAAAACCAAGAAAAGCATGATAGCAAAGACGATTTTACAGCAAATAGGCGGCAGACGCTTTGCCGCCATGACGGGAAGCAAGGACTTTATAGACATGGGCAACGGCTTACGCATGAGCCTTGCGAGGAACAAGACGAGCGCAAACCGCCTTGACATCATCTA
Source organism: Bacteroides sp. NSJ-39 (assembly GCF_014287315.1). Lineage (NCBI taxonomy): Bacteria > Pseudomonadati > Bacteroidota > Bacteroidia > Bacteroidales > Bacteroidaceae > Bacteroides > Bacteroides sp. NSJ-39. The sequence continues at coordinate 268,755 of NZ_JACOOB010000006.1, forward strand.
CGATGCCGGCTTAGACCTTTACAATATGCGTTTCTACCGCAGGACGTTCAGTAAAAAGACATTCGAGTGCAAGACAAAGGATATAGCAACGCACGAGGGCATATACTGCGATATGCTGGAAGAAATGTTCACGATGGTAACGGGACTCTACACCCGTTTTTGAGTGGCGGCGGCGAAAGCCGCCCTACTTTCTTTCGGTGAGCATGATGGCGGACAAAGAAAGTAGCAAAGAAACCGCTGTCCCAATCTACGATAGTATTCACAAAAACAAGTTTTAATCATGGAAGAAATCAGACAGAACGGAAAAATCATCCTGTACAGTGATGACGGAACAAGCATAAGGATGATTTTCAAAAACCTCACGGGGAGGAATTTTCAAGGTCAGGAATATGCGGAGTATATCCGGCATATCGCAATCGGGGAGATGGGATTTTTGCCCGGCATCATAGAGCATTGCAGGAACGGTGAAGTAATCGGCAAAGGAAAAATCCCGAATGTATGAAAAGCGGAAAATCCGATGAAGTTGCGGCTTCATCGGATTTTCATTTGTCAGGCATTTGCCATGTTACGGAATGTACAGCAGCGCAAACTCCGCCTTTCTCCGTTTGAGCAGCATGGCGTGCCGTTTACCCTTGTAGTTGCAGAAAGCGATATATTCCCGGTAAATGTTCCTGTCGCCAGCCTCCAGCTTTCGGATCAGTTTGCTTTTGGGTATCTTCCCGCTCCCCAAAAGCCGGTATGGACCGACATTGTAGGCGAGCGTGGCAAGGAGCAGACTGTCACGCCCGAACTGGCGGAACATGGCGCAGAACTTCCGCAAGTCTTTCCGCAGAAGCGCGTCCGCCTGTCGCTTCGTCATGGTGCGTGCCGAATACCTTTCCCCCGGCTGCAACCGGTGTCCATACCCCACATACGGGTGATGTTTTTCCGAGTGCCAGCCTTCAAAATACTTCGTACACCGAACTGCCCACTCGAAAGGCGGCAGGCGGTAGATTGCCGCCTGCCCGTCCGTCCCCTTCTGACGGCTGTCCCGTGCGGACACGGAGCAGACCGCCAGCAGCGAACAGAGGATAGCCATGAATACACGCATCATCTTGGCAGAGGTTTGTAATTGCCTATGGGGATGACGGTCTGAATGTCGTCCTTCACGTTCCGGTTGTTGAAGTCAAATTCCAATTCGTAGGAATTTTTGAAATTGTCCTCCACCACCACGATGAAGTTGTGCGCCTCGTCGCCATCTGCCGTGTAGTACAGCCTGAACTTATCGTTTTCAAGCAGGTAGCGGTCGTTGGGCAGGAAGGTAATGCCGCCCGCCATCTTCAGCGTGCCTTCCCCCTCGAACTGGAAATACCGGATGGTGTAGAGCGTGTTGGCAAATTCGCCCGTCCTTTTCAGCTCACAGCGGATTTCCACCGTCTGCCCCTTCGTGACCTTGTTCGGCACGGGCATGGTTTCCACCGTGAAGGGATAGGATTGCTGGATGTCCATGTCGTCATCGCACGATGCGAGCGTGAGCGACACGGCGGCGAACAGGCAGAGTGCCAACGCCTTGAAGATGGATATTCTCTTGTTCTTGTTGTTCAGTATGTTCATTGTCCTTTGATTTTTAAGTTATTGTTCATTTCTTTTTTTGCTGTCAGTTGCAGATACTCGTTCAAGTCCTTGCAACCGTCATAGAGTGCGGAACGGTCACAGACACGTCCGCCGTAGTGTCCTTTGAGGGCTTCCAGCGTCCTCCGCCCGGCTTCGTCACGGTCGAGGAAGCAGTCGATGCGTCCATACCCGTCTAAGTGTTTCACCGCCTTACCCACGTTGGCGACGGAGTTCAGCACAAGGCTGTCGCCATTGCCGCCTATGCCGAGTGTGTCAGCGGACAAAAAGTCCATGAAGCCCTCGAACACGCTGCATACGTCAGAGGCGGTATCTTCCGGTTTTATCAGTGACACATCTTTCGGTGGTATGCAACCTTTGAATAGTTTGCTCCTGATTTCATAGCCGCCCGCCACGTTCGGGAAACCGATTGTGAAATACCGCTTTCCACGCACGCCATAGTTCAGGCGGCAACAGTGGCGGTATGCAACGGCATAAGGGATGCCCCGTTCCGCCAGATACTCTGTTAATGGTGAGCGGAGCAGTGGGACGGCTTCCACCCCCTCAAAGGCAGGTTCGGACGGTTCCGGCAGGTACAACGGCTTTTCCGATGCGACAAACGGCATACGGGCGGTTTCCGCTATGAATCTTGCCTGCGCCATGAAGTCACCGCTTCGGGCAAACTCCCCGGCAAGCGTGAAGATGTCACCGCCCTTGCCCAAACCGAAGTCGTACCAGAGCTGTTTCGCCACGTTCACACGGAAAGAGGGGGTGCGTTCACTGCGGTACGGCGCACGATACCACAGCTCGTTTCCGCTCCTCCGTACAGGCTCATGTCCCAACCGTGCGAGAAAGTCCGCGAGGGATATTTGCCTCATGGCGTCTATATTGGTCCCTTCCATGCGGCGTGTGTCAGTTGATGACGAACTTGATGCCCAGCCCCCATTGGCAGTGGAACTTCTTCGTGTCGCCACCCCACAGGCAACGCTCCCGGAGGTTGGCGAGCAGGGCGATACGGTCAGCCACGTAAAACTCCACATCGAGCGTCAGCGCACCGCCGTAGATGAAGGCGTCCCGGTCATGCAGCGTGGAGCCGTCATACAGCACCTTTTCGCCCCAATTCACCGATTCATACCCGGCGAGAGCCGAAGCCCCCGCATAGACGAACACGATTTTGCGGGCATCGGAAAGTATCTTGAAATAGTAGCCGCCCTCCGCCGTGAACTGCGCCACAGGTATGGAAGTGTCCTTGTAGGGGCTCTTTTTCAGGAGATACTCACCTCCGAATACCCATTTGTTCCCCTTCTTCGTGTAAGTGGAGAGAGCAGCCCCTAAACTGTACCCGCCGTCGTTGCCGCCGGGTTTGAATCCGTCCGCCAGATTCGCCCTTACCTCGATGCCCTGCATCTTCGGCAGGCATCGCTGGGCGTGCGCCTGCCCCGTGAACAGGGCAAGCGACGCGATGATTATTGCGATGTACTTTCTCATGGTCAGCGCACTTGAAGTTCGTTGATGGTATTGGCGCGCACCAAATCCTCGTTCTCGATCACGAAGGACTGGTGACGACCGCCGTTCTTCTCGTTCAGTTCCACAACGAGGCACTTGCCGTCGGGTATGGTGAACTTCGCCATCGTGAAGACCGTGCGTTCGCTTTTTTTGCCCGGCACGAGCGTGGCGTAGTTCTGCGCGCGAAGCGGCAGGATGATACGCTCCTGCACGGCGGTACGCTTCGCCACCTTCTTGTCCACGATTTTCCACGTGATGTAGTCCACATCGAAAGGCACGTTGCTCTGGTTCCTGATTTCCGTGTGGAAATACAGAAGCCCGTTGTGCGTGTAGATGCCTTTCAGAAGGTACTGGATGCCGAAACGCTTGCAGCCGATATGCTTCACCTCACGCTTGTTCTGCTTGTGGATGGACTTCATGATAAGGCGCACCAGCATGGGACTTTCACTGCCCAGCTCTTTCAGGTAGATTTCCTGCGCGTTGTTCGGACGGTTCACCGCCTCGCCGTCATGGATGAAGTCGCACATCTCCACGTTGAGCAGCAGCGGTTCGGCGGCGTACTTCACGTTGAAGGTGTAGAAACTCCCGTCCTCCGTGATTACGGACATGTTGGTTTCGTTCGGGAAGTTCCTCACGGTTGCCTTCACGCGGATGACGTTCTCCGCACCGTCGGCTTTGCCCGCAATCAGATCGGGCGAGCCTAAATCGACATAGCGCACTTCCGCCGGGAAGATGACATGCACGGTCTTGTCGTAGGTCACTTCCAAGCCGTGCGGGGGGACCATGCGGTCAAAGCCCAGCTTTCTCGTCAGACCGTGATACAGGTCTCCGTCCGCTTCTTTCTGCGGATAGACCTCCTTTGTCAAGGTCAGTTGGTCACTTCTGTTGGGCGTTTCAACGGTTACGTTTTCCTGCGCGTTGGCAGTTGCGATGCCCATAGCGAGGGCAAACATCATGATTACTTTTCTCATTACTTTGGATTTTTAGTGGTAAATAAAAATTTGATTGTTTCCTTAATTCACTTCCTGATAGAGCATGACCCTGTACCCGGCTTTCAGATGCACTTTGACGGTACGCATCTTCTTGGCAATGTACTGGCTCGTGCCTTGTATCAGTCCTTTTCCCAAGTCGGAGGCAAGCTGCGCCCCGGCATTGGTGGAGATGTTGATGCTGCTCCCCAGCGAGCCGCCCATGTTGGCGGCAACCTCCCGGACAGCGTTCATCTCCATCGAGTTGGGTATGAATATGCCGGGCTGCCCATCCGTGTCATAGACCTCCAACTCCACCGGGATAACCGTGCCGTCGTGTTCCAGCGAGGTGATTTCGATGGCAAGCCGTTCACCCTGAATCTTGGCTGCGCCGACCACCACCGCATTACGGGGGATGATCCTATCAGCTACCGCCATCGGCTCCAACAGCCGTAACCTGACCGCCTGCCCGTCCGTCACGCTCTGCGCCCCATAGACACATGCCGGTATGGTGTTCCTGTCCGATACGGTCGTGACACCCACCGCCGTGTTGAAACTGCGGTTGCGTTCCTGCGAGAAGGAAGCGACAAACTCGGCATTACTCATGGGCTGTCCGAGCGAGGACACCACCTGATGCGTCACCTGCCTTACGGGTTTTGCCGTGTTCTTTCCGGCTTTCTGCACGGGGGACGGCTCTGCGGTCTGTCCCGCTGCCGCCCGCGTGCCGTTCTGATTTCCCATGTACTTCGCCGCCAGCTCGTAGGATTTTTCCATGAGTGCCACCTGCTCGTCCATCGTGGAGCTTCTCTCTTTTCCGCTTTCCAGTTCGGATTCGAGCGTGGCGATGCGTTCCAGCAGTTCGTCCATCTCCGCATTGTCGTTTTTCGGCTGCTCGTAGAAGTTGCCGAGCGTGGCATTGAGGTCGCGGTAGGCGGCTGCCGAGGACTGGATGGTCTTCGGTGCGGGTTTCTCCGCCTCTTCCGTTCCGCCGGGATTGGCAAGGTCGAAATCGCTGTCCCTATCCGCTGCCGCCGTTTCGCGGTCGAACAGGTCGCCCAACTGCTGCATGGCGCGGCTGCGGTTCTCCTGCCGTTCCTCCATTGCCCCCTGCTCGTAGGCTTTCGCCTTGTCACCGATAATCCGGCGGTTCTCCTTGTCCGCATCGGGCATCTCGATATTGTAGCCGCCTGTTCCCGGCTCCTGCTCCTTGCCGGAGGACGGGGCGAATATCAGCCACATCGCCCCGATGAATACCAGCACCATAGCGGGAAGCACTATCATTTTCTGGCGTTTCAGCCGTTGGGCTTCGGTCAGCGGCTTGCGCTCCTTTTTCGGCTTGCCGTTACCGGGAGCCGCCTTGTTCTCGTTTTTTGGTTCATTCTTCGTCTGTTCCATATAAATAAGGTATTACATTGTGATTGTTATCCGGCTTCACGGACAGTTCCACCTGTCCGGCATGGTCTATCTCCATCCGGCTGCCGTCATTCCTGCCGATGTCATACACGGCTTTGCCGAAGGTGTAGAGGGCAAGTGCGGCGAATGCGGCGAGCATTGCCAGCACGATGCGCCTGCGTATCTTCGGCGGCAAGCCGTCCAGATAGCCCTTGAGCCTTGCTATCAGCATTTTCTTTTTATCGTGGAGTTTCCAATAGGTACTCCATAGTGATTTTCCGATTCCTTTCATGCCTGTTACCTTTTGATGGTTTGTAAATCCTTGTTCTCGATGATGGTGAATCCCTCGATGGTGAAACCGTTGGGGTTGTCGTCCGAACGGGACGAGTTCAAGAGGCGGCAGGTGGTCACGAGGCTGCGCTCGGTGACGTTGCTCTGCCGGATGATCTTCTGCGTGGCGTAGGTCACGGCACGGTAGGGATAGCCGTTGAAGTCGCACACCACGCTGTCCACCTTCAGCACTTGGTTGATGTTACCGGCGATGATGCGGTTGTAGTACCCCTTCTCGGCGAAGTCCGAATAGTAGTTGTACACGCTCTTGTCCGCCAGCAGCAACGCACGCTTCACGTTGTGTTCTATCGCGCTCTTTTCGGGCGAGAGCGTGAAGAACAGCTCGTGGAAGCGGCGCACATGCTCCCTCGCTTCCGCCGGACGGTTCTGCGAGAGGTCCTGCGAGAGTGCCAGCATCAGCGACTTGCCGTTGTCCAGCACATAGATCTTCTCACGCTGCCGCTCCGCGAAGCGGTAGGAACTCCACACGCTCCATACCGTTATCACGGCGCACAGCGAGAGGAAGACGATACCGAACAGGCGTATCTGCCGGAACGATGATTCGATGTTTTTAAGTGATTTGAATTCCATTTTACTTTTCCGTTTATAATTGCACATTGATTATTTCAGCAGTTTCCCGGCACGTCCGACCATGTTGCCTGCGGCTGCACCCGCCACGCTGCCCGCCATGCTTCCGGCGCGTCCCGCCATCTGGTTCACGTTGCGCCCGTAGCCGCCCATGCCCCCGGCTTGGATGATCCAGCCCGCCACCGTCGGAATGGTGAAGTAGCCGATGATGCCGATTATCATGAACACGATATACACCCCGTCGCTGGAATCCAGCGAGAAGTTGGGGTCGGTCTGCATGCGCTCGATGTCGCTCTGGAGCATCAACACCTGAATCTTGGCGAGTATGGTGCTGAATATGTCCGACACGGGCAGCCACAGATAGACCTGTATGTAGCGGCATATCCACTGCGTGAGCGTGCTTTGGAAGCCGTCCCACACCGATATGGCGAAGGCTATCGGACCGAGTATCGCCAGCACCACGAGGAAGAATGTGCGGATGGTGTCTATCACGAGGGCGGCGGCTTGGAACATCAGTTCCAGTATCTCGCGGAAGAAGTCGCGGATGCCCTTCTTCATCTTGTACATCCCCCGGTCGATATACATCCCCGCCATCGTCACCATGTCGGAGGGCGACCAGCCCAATTCCTCCAGTTGCTTGTCAAACTCCTCGTTGGACACGAGGTAGGCGGTTTCGGGATTGCGCACCATCGCCTCGTATTCCAGCCTGTCCTTCTGCTCCCGGTACTTGTTCATGTCCAGCGTCTGCGTTTCGAGCAGTTTCGCCGTGCCCTGCACGACGGGCGAGAGGACGCTGTTTATCGTGCCAAGCACCACCGTAGGGAAGAACATGATGCACAGACCGATGGCAAATGGGCGGAGCATCGGGAAGACGTCTATCGGTTCGGCTCTCGCCAACGACTGCCATACCCGGTAGGCGACATAGAAGAGCGCGCCCAGCCCGGCGATGCCTTTCGCCACGCCCGCCATGTCAGCGCACAGCGGCATCATCTGCTCGTAGAGCGAGCGGAGAATCTGGTGAAGGTTGTCGAACTCCATAGGCTACCAGTATCTTTCGTTCATGCTCCCGTACAGCCCCATGATGCGGTCGAGGTCGTTTTTCTTCTTCGCACGCAGGTAGCTCACGCTGATGTTCTTGTTGGTGTAGTAGCTCACGAGGTTGCGGTAACGCTTCATCTTGGAGTGGCAGCGTTCCACCACGTCCATGCGCTCCTTGTCCGTCATGGAGAGCGTGGTGATGTTCACCACGTTCTTCAGCTCCGTCAGCACGTCGTTGGATTCTTCCAGCAGCTTCGTGTACCCAAAGGCGATGGCTCCGAGTTCCTCCACCGTGAAGTTGTCGTCGCGCAGCATCTTCTGGAAGCTGGTCACGTAGATGTCCGTGATGTCGCCTACCATCAGGATGGTCTGCTGCACCTTGCGGGCGTCCTTGACCAGATTGTTCACCGATTTGAGGGCGTCGTAATACTTCTTGCCCTGCTCGTAGATTTTCACCGTTTCCTGAAAGTTGTTCACCATGTTGGCGGCGGTCTTCGAGGTGTGGATGATGTTCTTCGAGGCGTTGATGATGCCCTGCGCCAGATTGCCCGGATCGCTCACGACCCATTGGGCGGAAGCCCTGCCCGCGAAAAGCAGGCACAGGCAGATGGCGAATGTTATTCTTGTTCTCATGTTTCTTTGGATTTTAGCGGTTCTTATTTTTCTGCCGGAGTTTCCGGCTGCTGCTTCACACGCACGTAGTCCCCGTTGGGTGAGAAGGTCAGCACGTCGGAGGCTTCGTTATACGCCACGTCGATGCGGAAGCCGGTGTTCATGAACAGGTTGCCGTTCTCCTCCTGCAAGAGGTAGGTTTCCGGTTTCAGCTTGCGGCGGATGCCGCTCCGTTTGAATACCGTCACCTTGTAGGCTTCGCCCTCCTTGTAGATAAGCACGTCGGGCTTGCCCTCCACGCTTTCCCAGTTCCCGCACAGCAGGTCGCGGCGGTTCTCCGCCACGTCGCAGGATTGCAGCACCATGACCGCCAGTCCGATCAGACACTTGCTGACTTGCAGCATCTTCATTCTTGATATGCTCATACGCTTTTCTTTTTTTCGTTGATAAATCTGTTTTACCGATTATTGATTACTTATTTCTTGTTTCTCCGCCTTTCGGCAAGCTGCCGGATGGCGGCTTCGATGTCTCCGCCCAGCTGCTCCGCCAGACGGTACACCTCCACCTTCTCCGTTTCCTCGGTGGTGTACGCGTAGGCTAAGCACCCAGCGCCTTGTCATATTTCTATGGTAGGTTTCCGAGTACTCGCCTCCGAACCGGACTTACAAGTCTCCCTGTATCCGGC